>JAJRQU010000058.1 GCA_024280095.1 Alphaproteobacteria bacterium
AATGAGGGTAAAGTTTCCAGCGAAACCGAATCCAAGCTGAAGGATATCCTTGGCAAGCTCGTAAAGACCTTTATTTAAGTTGGTTTTGGACCAAGTAACTTAGGAAAAGCTTAGTATGGCTAACCTTAAAGACCTCAGAAATCGGATCACAAGCGTACAATCTACGCAGAAGATCACGAAGGCCATGAAGATGGTTGCCGCCTCAAAGCTGCGGCGCGCGCAGGAAGCTGCCGAGGCGGCGCGGCCCTATGCCGAGCGTATGGAAAGTGTTCTGGCGTCCTTGGCGTCTAGCATGGTTGGACAAGTTGGCGGGCCAAAGCTTTTGGCGGGAACCGGTAATGATCATGTTCATCTAGTTGTTGTCGCCACATCTGAACGCGGGCTTTGCGGGGGCTTTAATACCAATATCGTTAAAGGCGCACGCCTGAAGATTACCGAACTTATTGCCGAAGGAAAAGACGTCAAAATCGTGACCATCGGCAAAAAAGGTGTGGCTTCTTTACGCCGCAATTATAGCAGCCGCATGGTAAAGCATTTTGATATGTCCCATGTGAAGCGGTTATCTTATGGTGACGCCGCGCCCATTACAGATTATCTATTGTCGGCTTATGATGATGGTGAATTTGATGTATGTACCCTGTTTTACGCCAAATTCCAGTCCGCATTGACGCAGATTGTCACCGCGCAGCAGATGATCCCGGCGTCCTATAACGCGGATAATGTTGTCGATCTCGGCGGCGGTGCCTATGATTATGAGCCGGATGAAACAGAAATATTGGAAGCTTTGTTGCCCCGTAATCTGGGCGTTCAGATTTTCCGGTCTTTACTTGAAAATGCCGCGAGTGAACAGGGATCACGCATGACCGCTATGGATAGTGCAACCCGTAACGCCGGCGATATGATTGACGCTCTGCGGACGACGTACAACCGTACCCGTCAGGCGGTGATTACCAATGAATTGATTGAAATTATTTCAGGCGCGGAAGCGCTCTGATGAAGGTGATGTTTGACGTCTTTGCCTGCTAAATTTATAAGATGCCAAATTTATAAGATGATATGAAAACGAGAGTAGAAATAAAATGACAGCAAAGTCTATTGGTCGTGTTAGCCAGGTGATCGGTGCCGTAGTTGACGTAAAATTCGACGGCGAATTGCCCGCTATCCTGTCTGCGCTTGAAACTGACAACAATGGCAACCGCCTTGTTCTCGAGGTGGCGCAGCATCTTGGTGAAAATGAAGTTCGTACAATTGCGATGGATTCAACAGATGGTTTGGTTCGGGGCAATATTGTTACGGATACTGGAAGCCAGATTCTTGTTCCTGTTGGGCCCGAAACACTGGGCCGGATCATGAATGTGATCGGGGAGCCAATTGATGAGCGCGGGCCGATCGGTGAAAAACAGCGTGCGCCTATTCATGCGGATGCGCCGGCCTTTGCGGACCAGTCAACCGAGTCAGAAATTCTTGTGACAGGCATTAAAGTTGTTGACCTGCTCGCCCCCTATTCAAAGGGCGGTAAGATTGGCCTGTTCGGCGGCGCGGGCGTTGGTAAAACAGTTTTGATTATGGAATTGATTAATAATATCGCCAAAGGCCACGGGGGCTACTCTGTGTTTGCCGGTGTTGGGGAACGTACCCGTGAGGGCAACGACCTTTATCATGAAATGGTCGATTCAAATGTTATTGACCTTGACGGCGATAAGTCAAAAGTGGCCCTGGTTTACGGCCAGATGAACGAGCCTCCCGGGGCACGTGCGCGTGTGGCCCTTACCGGACTTACCGTTGCGGAATATTTCCGCGATCAGGAAGGACAGGATGTGTTGTTCTTTGTGGATAACATCTTCCGCTTTACCCAGGCCGGTGCCGAGGTTTCCGCTCTTTTGGGCCGTATTCCTTCTGCTGTGGGTTATCAGCCAACATTGGCAACGGACATGGGGACGCTGCAGGAACGTATTACGTCAACCAATAAAGGCTCGATTACATCTGTACAGGCGATTTACGTGCCGGCCGATGATTTGACCGATCCCGCGCCGGCGGCATCCTTTGCCCATTTGGACGCAACGACGGTTCTGAACCGGGCTATCTCTGAAAAAGGCATTTATCCGGCGGTTGATCCGCTTGATTCAACATCACGTATTCTGACGGCTGATGTTGTGGGTGAAGAACATTATAATGTGGCCCGCCAAGTACAGGAAATTTTGCAGAAATATAAATCATTGCAAGACATCATTGCTATTCTGGGTATGGATGAACTGTCCGAAGATGATAAAATTGTCGTGGGACGCGCCCGTAAGATTGAACGCTTCATGTCACAGCCTTTCCATGTGGCAGAAGTTTTCACCAATATGCCGGGTAAATTTGTTCAGCTGGAAGATACCGTCAAAAGCTTCAAAGAAATTCTTGAAGGCAAATATGATGACCTGCCCGAAGCGGCATTCCTCATGGTTGGCGGCATTGAAGATGTTGTGGCCAAAGCCCAGAAAATGGCTGCTGACGCAGCTTAAACATAGCTAAAGGTACCCTAATGGCAGATAAATTACATTTCGAACTCGTTTCACCGGAAAGACTTCTTATGTCCACAGATGTGGATATGGTCGTTGTGCCGGGCGTAGAAGGCGATTTTGGTGTGTTGATTAATCATGCGCCGGTCGTATCGACTTTGCGCACGGGCATTTTGGAAGTTCATAATGGCGATACGCCGGAATTGCTTTTGGTGCGCGGCGGTTTTGCCGAGGT
>JAJRQU010000059.1 GCA_024280095.1 Alphaproteobacteria bacterium
CGCGCGCCAAAGCCGGCTTTAAAAGATTGGAGGCATCCATGGAACCTTCGCTCGCCCCCGCGCCGACAATGGTGTGCATTTCATCAATGAACAGTATAATCTCGCCATCAGAGGCCGAGACTTCCTGCAATACCGCCTTCAGGCGTTCTTCAAATTCCCCGCGATATTTGGCCCCGGCAATCATCGCCCCCATGTCAAGCATCATAACCCGTTTGTTGCTCAGGCTGCTCGGCACATCACCATTGGTAATGCGCTGCGCCAACCCTTCGACAATGGCCGTTTTGCCAACGCCCGGTTCGCCAATTAATACGGGATTATTTTTACGGCGGCGGGAGAGAACCTGTATGGTGCGGCGAATTTCCTCGTCCCGGCCAATGACAGGATCCAACTTGCCGTCGCGGGCCGATTGGGTTAAATCCTGCGCATATTTATTAAGCGCATCATAATTATCTTCGGCAGATGCGCTGGAAGCGGTGCGGCCTTTACGAATTTCATTGATGGCCGCATTTAAATTTTGCGCTGTCAGGCCCGCAGATTTTAGCATTGTTGATGATTTGGTATCTTTGGCCAACACAAGCGCCAGTAATAATCGCTCCACCGTTACATAATCATCACCGGCTTTTTGGGCAATTTCTTCGGCATTTTCAAACAGGCGCGCGGTTTCTGCGGAAAGATATAATTGGCCCGCCCCGCCGCCTTCAACTTTTGGATAGCCCAGCACCTCTGCCGTGACCGCCTTGATGGCCATTTTGGCATCGGCCCCCGCCGCAGTCATTAAATTGGCCGCCAAGCCTTCCTTGTCTTCAAGGATAACTTTTAAAATATGTTCCGGCGTAAATCTCTGGTGGCCTTCCCGAATGGCATAGCCTTGGGCAGACTGAATAAAACCCTTTGTTCGATCTGTATATTTTTCAAAATCCATGTCCCTCAATCTCCTTTGACAATAATAATATACCCTATATGTAATGTGGTATATTTATCACACAAGAGGGGCGGGGCTTTTTTTTGTTAAAAACAGGAACAAGCCCGGATTATCTTTACAAAAAGTAAAGGCCGGGAAATATATTCCCCGACCTTCTTAAAAAATCCCTGAAAAAGCACTGTTCTTATCGTTAAGCTTCAGCGTCTGTAGCTATAATTATTGTTTCCGGCGGTTCTTCTGATGCTTTTGCGGCACGTGCGCGCTTCTTTTTAGGCGGCGCGATGTCTTCTGCTATATTTTTTACCATATCTTCTGCCATACCTTCTGAATGGTCTTCTTGAAGCTTAACAGGTTTCGCCGTTATTTTCTTATCTGTTTTTTTGATTGTCTTTTTTACAGGTTTTTTTACGGGCTTTTTCTTTGGTACATCAAGATCAAGCTTTAAGGCCGGTTGTTCCGGATCATCTTGTCCCGGATCATCGGCCGGAGTATTTTTTGCCACATATATGGGTTTTTTTGGCTTATTATTATGGTCTGGCTTTTTAGGACTATCCTTAGATTCAAGAGGTTGTTCCGGATGATCATTCTGCCTCACGTCTTCTGCGGATTTAGCATTGGCGCGGCGCTCTGTCTCTTCCAACGCTTTGCGAGCCACTTCTTTATCATGAGTCGCTTTATTGGCGGCCTCTGTTGCGGCAAATTCCGCATATACGCGGTAATAATGATCCGCATGCTGGAACAGGGACTCTGATTCAAGCCGATCCGTTGCCCGCCTGTCCTGCGCTAATGTTTTATATTTTTCATAAAGTTGAACGGCGGTTCCCCGCTGATTTCCCGCCGGGCCGCGGCTGTCCATTTGCCGTGTCGGTGAATTAGATTGCTGGCCACGGTTATTATTTTGCCGCGACTTGCCGCCGCGTTTTTGATTATTATGCTGATTTGACTTATGAGACCTATTGGACTGGCCTGAACGCGGCTGTCTATTTTGTCTCGCATTTTGATTATGATTCATGAAAACTACGCTAAATAAAGGGCTGATCCAAGCATATTGTTCACAATAAAACATGTGCAACATTCTGCCCAACAGCGGTTACTTTTTCAAATATTAAATATCTGGGGTTTGTTTTTCCGAAGTTTTATGATGTCAAATCGTGTTTTATGATGTCATAATCATCCCGGACCCTTACACTCTCTCAAAGAGTGACATTACATTACCGCTTTACAGGCCAAATGCCAACTTAATTTTTTATTTTACGCCGCTTTTTTAAAAATCAAGCGCTATGCAGCGGTCTCGGCCCGCCAGATCTTGTATCACCCGAATATCTTTAGCGCCCCCATTTTTAAAAATACTTGCCACTTGCATCCCTTGCTCATGACCAATTTCAAGAAAGGCGCGCCCCCCGACAACCATCAAGCCGGGGAGGGTTTTGCCAAGTTTCTCATATTCCTCAAGGCCGTTGTTTCTGGCAAATAACGCGATATGAGGCTCGTAATCACGAACATCCGGGGGGAGGTCTGCCGTCTCTTCTTCGGCAATATAGGGCGGGTTGCACAGGATAATGTCGAATTTTTTCCCCAGCGGCAGCTCCTTCGCCCAATCGCTCAAAATGAATGTGCATCTTTCCTGAAAACCCAGCCGGCGCGCATTTTCCTTTGCCAAATCCAGTGCTTGGTCTGATATATCAATAGCCGTGCCTGTGCTATGCGGTAATTCGGACAACAGGGAAAGAATAAGGCATCCGCTCCCCGTTCCCAAATCCAATATTTTTAATGTTTTCTTCTTGTCTGATATAGATTTAAGCGCGGCCTCGATCAAAGTCTCACTATCTGGCCGGGGCGTAAGGCAATGGGAGCTAACTTTAAATGTCAACGTCCAGAAATCTTTTCTGCCAAGTATTTGCGATATAGGTTCTTGCAAAAGTCGCCGCCCAAGAAGGGTCTGAAAATCTGCCTCTTGTTGCGCGCCTATTTGCCGATCCGGCTCTAAGATGAAATCCATTGGCGTCAAACCCGTTACCTCTTCCAACAATAGGTCCACATCCAAGCCGGATGTTTCATTGCCCGTTTGATCAAGCTTTTGGATCGCCTTATTTCTGATATCTCTTAACGCGGCCATATTTAATTTTATTTGTCCTGATTTTAATGCTATGGTTTATGTCATAACATAGTGAGGAACCTTATGAAAACAGGCAATATTATTTCGGGAATTCTGACCAGCGGCCTCATCGCCGCCTGTGCTGTTATATTCCCCGTTTCAGCTCAAAATTCATCCCATAGTTCATCCAAGGATGAAATAAAAATTATAAACCCTGCAGAAACAGTCTTCCTTCAGGACATTCAAAGCCGCCTTACTAAAGCCAGCGGCATTCGTCATGACATAACGGTCTATATCACAACAAATGAAAAACATGTGATGAGCGCAACACCAACATCAATCCGTTTTTCTTATAAGCTCTTAAAGCATATGGAAACGCTAAATCAACTGGTGGCAACGATGGCACATATGACGGCACATATAGGGCTGAATGATATTTCAAAGCCGCCGCTGCCAGAAAATGAACGGGCTGATCAAAAACGTCCCTCCTCGGAAGATTATTTAAAATCTGTTATCCGGCCCCAATATCCTGATGAAACCAATGTGCCCCAAGCCACCGGCAGTTTTCACAATAAAGGCCCAAGTTCCGACCAGGGTGTCAGTGAACGCCCCAAGTATCAGAATAAAAATTATGATTATGCTGTCAATAAAGCAGATATCATTAATGCAGAGCGTGAATTGGATACGGACAAGGTCACAGGCAACATTTTAGCGCGCGCTGGCTTTTGTCCTTCTGACTATAACCGTATGCTACGTTCTTTTTATGAAACCCCGCAAGGGTTTTTGAGCGACAGACATTTTGCCTTGGACGCGGATCAATGGCAGCGCCTTGACCTTCTTGATCGCACCATCGATCCTGCCGCTCCCTGCACCAAAGACCAAACAGCCTTGATACAAAAATATTCCGGCGCGTTTGATCAGTTAAAAACCGCCCTTGCACAACCATAATTCAGGCCATAATTCAGGCAGAGAAAACCCACAACGACAAATAATCAGCTGTTCATTTCCGCCATCTGCGCGGCCTGATCTTCGGTGATTAATGCGGTTATAACATCGCCCAACGCATCCCCGGCGACGATCTGATCCAATTTATATAATGTCAGGTTAATCCGATGATCTGTCAGGCGCCCTTGAGGGAAATTATAGGTCCGGATGCGGCCTGACCGATCCCCGCTGCCCACTTGTTCTTTGCGATCTGCGGATCTGATGGCATCCCGCCTTGCCCGTTCGGCATCATAAACACGGGCCATAAGAACTTTCATGGCCTTCTGGCGATTTTTAAGCTGGGATTTTTCATCCTGCTGCTGAACCGTAATCCCCGTGGGAAGGTGGGTGAGGCGCACCGCACTATCGGTGGTATTAACGCTCTGGCCTCCGGGGCCGCTGGCGCGAAAAATATCAATACGGATATCCTTGTCATCAAGCTTGATATCAACCTCTTCCACTTCGGGCATCACCGCCACGGTCGCCGCCGACGTGTGGATACGCCCGCCGGTTTCTGTTTCCGGAATCCGCTGAACCCGGTGGCCGCCTGATTCATATTTAAGCTTCGCAAAAACGCCTTTGCCCGATACGGAAATGATCACTTCTTTAAAGCCGCCCACATCACTGCTGGAGGCGCTGACCACATTAAATTTCCAGCCTTCCAGCAGGGCAAATCGCTGATACATACGGAACAAATCACCGGCAAAAAGGGCGGCCTCATCCCCGCCTGTCCCGGCGCGAATTTCAAGCAAGGCATTTTTATCATCATCCACATCTTTGGGCAGAAGCATGATTTCTATTTCCCGTTCAAGGGCGGGAAGCTTTTTTTTCAGTTCTGGCAGTTCCATTTCTGCCAGCTCTTTCATCTCACCATCACTGTCTGTGATCATTTCGGCCAATTCCTGCATTTCACGGATCAGGGACAAATAATCACTGGCCACCTTCACGATCGGGGTCAGGTCGGCATATTCCTTGGAAAGGGCGACGATCTCATCAGAAGATAATTCCGCCGACTGGGACATCATATGTTCCAATTCTTCATGACGGGTGATCAATTGTTGTAGTCGTTCTTGTGGTATCATAATTTCTTAACTTCCAAAGAAAGATACGGTTTTAAATAATTCAAGACCTCATCCAAGGCGACTTCCTGTTGTTTGCCATCATTTAAATTCTTGATCATGACCCTGCCGCGGGCCAGCTCATCTTCGCCAATAATCACGGCTTCATTTGCATGGGCTTTATTGGCCCGCTTCAGGCGTTTTCCCATATTGCCGCGATAAGACATCTCAACCCTGTGGCCCGCAGACCGCAATTGCTGCGCGATCTCGATCGCTTTTGCCTGACAGGTTGCCCCGACAGGCACGATGGCAATGGGCCGTGCCGGGGCAGGCACCAAATCCGGCGCAACCAATTCTGCCAACCGTTCCATACCCGCAGCCCAGCCAATGCCTGCCGTGGCCGGCCCGCCCATCATTTCAATCAGGGCATCATACCGCCCGCCCGCCAGCACAGTTCCCTGCGCGCCCAGTTCATTTGTGATAAATTCAAAGGCCGTATGGCTGTAATAATCAAGGCCGCGCACCAGACGTTCGTTGAGGGTATAGTCTATGCCAAGCGCGTCAAGACCCGCGAGAACCTCTGCAAAAAAATGCTTGCTTGCGTCGTTATAATAATCAGAAATGCGCGGGGCCTTTTCCACCAGCGCCCGGTCGCCGTCATTCTTGCTGTCCAATATGCGCATGGGATTTTTTTCAAGCCTTAGAAGGCTGTCTTTGCTGAGCTTGTCCTTATGGGCGCTGAAATATGTGACCAGAGCGTCGCGATACGCATGGCGGCTCTCCTGATCGCCCAGACTGTTAATCTCCAGCCTCACACTGGCCATCAGATTAAGTTCGGTCAACAGCGTGACCGCGAGGGCCAAAACCTCTATATCCGCCTGTGGTTCCGGCACGCCCAATATTTCAACGTCAATTTGATGGAATTGGCGCATCCGGCCTTTTTGGGGTCGCTCATAACGAAACATAGGGCCAAAACCAAAAAATTTGCACGGCAGGGATTGTTGCAGGCCATTTGATATAAAGGCCCGGGCAATGCCGGCGGTATATTCCGGCCGCAGGGTCAAAGACTCCCCGCCCCGATCTTCAAATGTATACATTTCTTTTGACACCACATCGGATGTCTCGCCAAGCGTGCGCTTAAACACCTCGGTAAATTCAAATATGGGCGTGCTGATTTCTTCATGGCCAAAGCGTTTGGCAATATCCTGAAAAACCTTATTTATAAACCGAAATGTCCGTGCCTTGTCGCCCATGATGTCATGGGTGCCCCTTACCGGCTGTAATTTAGGCCCAAATTTCGTCACTGATTAATTCCTTAACTTTTCATTCGACAGTTTTTCGGCGGACAGTTTTTCAGCCTCAAGTTCAGCGGCCTTTTTCTCGACCAGGTTCACAATATGTTCCACAAGCCCGTCATCATCAACTTTGTGATCAGACATACCATTCAGATACACCATATGATTACCATTACCGCCGCCGGTCAGGCCAATGTCCGTCTCTCGCGCCTCACCCGGGCCATTGACCACACAGCCAATGATGCTCAAACTGAGCGGCGTTGTAATATGATCCAGTCTGCGTTCCAGCAATTCCACAGTTTTAATGACCGGATAGGCTTGGCGCGCGCAAGAGGGGCAGGATATAATTCTGACCCCCCGGTGGCGAATATCCAGACTCTTCAGAAGATCAAAGCCAACTTTGACTTCTTCCACCGGATCCGCCGACAGGGATACACGGATCGTATCGCCAATGCCCGACCAGAGCAGCATGCCCATGCCAATAGAAGATTTCACCGTACCCGCACGCAGGGCGCCCGCCTCGGTAATGCCTAAGTGCAGAGGATAATCACACGCCTCTGCCAAACCTTGATAGGCGGCGACCGCCAAAAATACATCCGAGGCTTTAACGCTGATTTTAAAATCAAAAAAATCATTGTCTTCCAGAATTCGCGCATGTTCTAACGCGCTCTGCACCATGGCATCCGGGCAAGGCTCGCCATATTGTTCCAGCAGATGCTTCTCAAGCGATCCCGCATTCACCCCGATCCGCATGGAGCAGCCGTGATCCTTCGCCGCCTTAACCACCTCACGCACGCGATCCTTGGACCCGATATTCCCCGGATTAATCCGCAGGCAGGCCGCCCCCGCCTCTGCTGCCTCAATAGCCCGTTTATAATGGAAATGAATATCCGCAACGATAGGTACCGAAACTTCGGGAATAATATCGCGCAAAGCGGCCGTTGATTCCTTATCCGGGCAGGAAACACGAACAATATCCGCGCCGGCTTCTGCGGCCTGTCTGATCTGATCAATCGTCGCCTTCACATCAGTGGTCAGGCTGTTGGTCATGGTTTGAACCGAGATGGGTGCATCCCCGCCCACGGCAACATTCCCCACCATGATCTGCCGTGATTTCCGGCGCAAAATGTCACGGTATGGTCGTATACTCATATGCCGTCAAATTCCTGATTTAAATTTTATGATGTCATTTGGCGTAAACATGCGAAATGTTGCCGCGAATATCAAGGGGAATCACGAATATGCCGTATGTTTTTACAAAGAAACTTTAACGGAAATATTTTTAATAGATCAATAAGGCTGTTTTCAAAATAAGGTCCTGTTTATTCAGGCTGATATTATCCCGAATTTCGCCTTGTTTTCCAAGGGACCCCGCCGCCGCACCGTCCACATAGAGTGATACTGCGCCGGCATTGCTGGTCATTAATTTCATACCTGCCCTATTCGACATATGGAATTCTTCCCCCGCAAGCAAAACCCGGTCCACCAGTATTTCACTGTCCGCACCAACAATGCGCACCCAGGTGTCGCCCCGAACAGACAAGCGGATTTGCTCTGACGGGATGGCGGCGGCATGAGAATTTTTCATCGTGGGGGCGGCCTGCGCCTGTTGAATCAACTGAAAGCCATTATTTTCTACTATAGGCTTTTCTGGTGTCGGTTTTGCTGGTATCAGTTTGTTTGGTGTCGGTAATATTCCGGCAACGCGTTTCTGAACAGCTTCGCTGTTAGAAATCAATATATTCGATGCCACTTCAGACACATCTGGCAAAGTGGAAAATAATGCATTCTTATTGTTATTGGTAGAATGCCATACCCCATAAAGAACAAGAATACTCAATATGACCATTGATACGGTCAGCTTTTGAGCATAGTTATGTTTTTTTTCTACTTCCAGAAACACCAGATCGACTTTTTTGGTACTTCCCTGAAACTCGTTTTTATATTGGGATACAATCTGATTTACGTCCAACCCAAGATATGCCGCATAATTTTTCAGAAAGCCCGAAGCATAGCAAGACGATGGGAATTTGTTAAAATCATTCTGTTCCAGCGCGGCCAGCAAATGGGGCCGGATGCATAATTCATTAGAAATTTTTTCAAGGTCAGGCTCAATCAGGTCATGACGCGCCTGAAAAAGCTTTTGTCCTATTGTCGCTTTATGTTCAATAGCATCAATATTTTCGCCCCCGCTTTTTGATGTTCCGAAATCGGCACTATTTCCCAAGATTATATCTTGATTCACTTTTCTCTATCCCAACTATTTCATCAAACATTTTGAACCGTGTTTTTTACTTTATGTTTATTAGATTTAAAGCCCGACTCACATTCCTGCGTTTGGATGTATCCTACCCTAAAATATTTGCTAATATATTAACCGTTAGACTCAAAATGATTAAAATTAACCCTTTCTTCATAGTTTGCTGAAGGGCTTTTATTTATTTTTATGGAATGAGTGAACAGTAGACTCATTTAAAGAGTCAATAAAAATCGGCAAATAAGCTTAATTTAAGGATAAAAACGTCCAAAAACTCATATTTTAATGCCGTGATCTCTCGCAAAAGTAGTGAGCAGCCCTCTCAGGCTATGGTCAGAACGACTCAGCAAACTTTCCAGATATGGCTCAACAGAGGATAAATCCATGCTGCGAATCATCATTTTTACGGGGCCAACAGAAGCGGGGGCGATAGACAGGCGCCGAAAGCCAATGGCCAGCAAGGCAAGTGCCGTAATGGGCTTGCCGCCAATTTCCCCGCACAGGGTAATTGGCACATCATAATCATTGCATTTATCAACAATGGATTTCAGCATTAATAAAGCAGGGGGTGACACAGGATCATACCGTCCGGCCAATTTTGGATTTTCCCGATCGCAGGCAAAGAAAAACTGCATTAAATCATTACTTCCTACAGAGACAAAGTCGAGTAGGGGCAACAGATTATCCAATTGCCAGATTAGCGCCGGCACCTCCAGCATGGTGCCCACGCGAATATTTTTCGGTAAGGCATCTTTATTTCCTTTATGGCGTTTTTCCTGACGATCGATTTCTTTATTCAGAATTGCCTTGGCCATTTTAAATTCGGAAACATCAGAAATCATGGGAAACATAATATTCAATTCCCGTCCCGCTGCCGCATTCAATAACGCCCTGACCTGATACCGCAACAATGCGGGCCGGTCAAAGGCGATGCGGATCGCGCGCCAACCTAATGCCGGATTGGCCTCATCATCTCTTTTAAGAAAAGAAACCGGCTTATCACCGCCAATATCCAATGTTCGAAAAACGACCGGCTTGCCTTCCGCCAAATCCAGAATGTCGCGGTAAAATTCCGCTTGCGGGCCAACGCGGGGGAGTGATGCGCTCACCATGAACTGAAATTCTGTGCGAAACAGGCCAACGCCGCTGGCACCGGATCTTTTCAAACCATCCATATCAATGGTTAAGCCGGCATTGACCAAAAGCTCCATATCCACCCCGTCCAGCGTTCGCGCCGGCTTGTCCCGAAGCTGTTCATATTCAGCCAGCATAACATTACGGGATTCGATATTTTCCCGATAACTTTGCAGGATTTCCGGCGGCGGAGAAAAATACACAACGCCATCAATGCCGTTGATGATAACATTTTCACCCTCTGCAACCTCCAAAAGAGCCTCTTCCATCTGGCCCACCATGGGAATACCAAGCGCGCGGGCAACAATAGCCACATGGGCCGTGGGTGACCCATCCCGAAGAACAACGCCGCAAAGCCTTTCCCGATCATAGTCAAGTAAATCCGCAGGGCCCATATTTTCGGCAATCAGAATAGCCTTGTCCGGCAGTATTTTTGATGCTGCCGTACCGGCCAAGCCCATGAGATGCCGATTTAACCGATTGGCCAGATCATCCAGATCGCTCAGACGTTCCCTAAGATAGGGGTCTGATATTTTCTGCATACGCACCTTGTTATTCAGCTGAACTTTTTCCACGGCGGCTTCTGCTGTCAATCCGGAATCAATGATAGCTTCTATTTTTTCTTTCCAGCCTTTATCCTTGGCAAACAGCATGTAAACATCCAGGATTTCACGGTGTTCCCCCTGATGCCGGACATCTTCCGCTGACATCATTTTCTCTATCTGCTTCTGCAGGGAATCGAGCGCGCCCTCAAGACGTATTTTCTCGGCAGGGGCATCATCCGTTAAATGTTTGATCACTTCAATTTTGGGTTCGTGGAATACCGCCACCCCTTCGGCCATACCCTCGGCAAAGACGCTCCCAACAAACCGGGATGTTGCCGCACGCTCCAATGTTGCCTCATGACGCTCCTGCGGGCTAAACAGGTCGCCGCTGGCCACCAGTTCCGCCAAAACCATCGCCACCGTCTGCAATGATTCTTCTTCTTCCTGTATATAGTGACGCTGGGTTTTATTTTGAATCACCAGAACGCCGACAACTTTACCAGACCGTAAAATCGGAACCCCCATCAGGGAATGGTAAATTTCTTCTCCGGTTTCCGGGCGATAGACGTATCTGGGGTGTTTTTTGGCATTGGATAAATTCAGAGGCATTGCTGTGGCCGCCACATATCCTACCAGCCCCTCACCCACGCGAAGCCTTGTCTTGTGAATGGCGGATTTATTCAATCCTTCGGTGGCAAATAACTCAAGAATCTCGCCGCCGCGAACAAAGTAAACCGAACAAACTTCGGCTATCATATTGTTGGCGACAAGGCGTACAATCTCCGTCAGGCGCTGCTCGGCATTGTCTGCATTCGCCATAATACCGTGCAACCGTCTTAAAAGCTGACGAGGCGCATTGTTTATCGGAGCCACTATTCCCCTCCTCGAGATTGTCTCATACCCCACCCCCCCAGAATTTCTTAGATGTATGTTATATATTATATCACATCAATTTACGGATAAATTATCACTTAAATAATCGTTGGCTTGTTTCACAAGCCCGTCAATAATTTCCTGCGTGGATTGTTCCGTCTTTACCAGACCAACAATCTGACCAGCCATTAAAGAACCGCCCTCCACATCACCATCAATCGCGGCCCGCCGCAAGGCACCGGCCCAATAATGTTCAATTTCAAGCTGCGCTTCCTTCATGTCCATATGCCCCGCCTGATGCTTGGCAATGACATTGCGCTGTGCCTCTAAGAATGACTCTGAGGCCTTGTTTTTCAAGGCCCGCACAGGGATCACGGGAAAACGTGGATCCAACTGTACAGACGTTATCGCATCCCGGCTATTCCCGCGCAGAAAAGCCTTTTTAAAATTTGCATGGGCGATGGATTCTGTCGCACACACAAAAAGCGTGCCAAGCTGTACGCCAGAGGCGCCCATTTCAAGATAAGACGCCATAACGTCGCCCCGCCCAATACCGCCCGCGACAAAAACCGGGACATCTTTGATATGGGGCAGAATTTCCTGCGCCAAAACCGATGTTGAAACAGGCCCGATATGGCCGCCGGCCTCTGATCCTTCAATCACAAGGGCGTCCGCGCCAGACCGGATCATCTTTTTCGCCAGAATGAGCGCCGGCGCGAAACAAATAACCTTGGCGCCGCCCTCTTTAATCCGCTTGATATCAGCCGCCGCAGGAATGCCGCCGGCCAACACCACATGGGATGTTTTCTGGCGCAGGCATACATCGATAAGCTCACTGATCATGGGATGCATGGTGATCAGGTTAACCGCAAAGGGTTTGCTGGTCATCGCCTTGGTCGCTATAATTTCATCCTCCAGCAAATCCGGAGTCATACTGCCGCAGGCAATCACGCCAAAACCACCCGCATTGGATATGGCAGCCACCAGATTTCGCTCAGAAACCCAGCTCATCGCGCCGCCCATAATAGCCTGCTCTACCCCAAGGAAATCTTTTCCCCTTTGCCATAATTCTGCTAACCGTGCCGGATTTGAACTGTTCATTCCCATTCCTCTGATCTCACTTGTATATTTTTTTATTATTCAGAATCAAGGCCAAAGGCCGTATGCAGCGCCCGCACAGCAAGTTCATTATATTCCGCCCTGATCAAAACGCTGATTTTAATCTCGGAGGTCGAAATAACCTGAATATTAATCCCTTTTTCTGCCAAAGTCTCGAACATACGCGCCGCAACACCTGCGTGGCTGCGCATGCCAACACCAATAACAGAAATTTTAACAACCTCTTTGTCCGCCATAAGTTTGGCATATCTGACATGGCCGCTCGCCTTCAGAATGGCCACCGCCTTTTCCACATCACCTTCCGGCACCGTAAAGGTCAAGTCCGTTTTCTTGCCATCTTCGGATATATTCTGAACAATCATATCCACATTTACGTGACCCGAAGCGAGCGGCCCGAAAATCTCTCCGGCAATGCCGGGCGTGTTTTCCACACCAACAAGCGTTATTTTAGCTTCATTTTTGGCATAGGCTATGCCACTGACGACTTGCTTTTCCACAATTTCTTCCTCATCAACAACCAGCGTTCCTGGTGTATTTGTAAAACTTGATAGCACTTGAAGCCGCACACCATGATTCATGGCCATGGCAACGGAACGGGTTTGCAACACTTTTGCACCCAGAGAAGCCATTTCGAGCATTTCTTCATAGGTAATTTTATCCAGCTTGCGCGCCGCCGGAACAATACGGGGGTCCGTCGTATAGACCCCTTCCACATCTGTATATATATCACATCGATCCGCAGCAAGGGCCGCAGCAAGGGCCACCGCAGATGTGTCCGACCCGCCCCGCCCCAAGGTGGTGATTCTATTATCAGGGGAAATTCCCTGAAAACCAGCCATGACACAAACAATATTATCTTCAAGTCTGTCAATCATCTGGGCCGTATCAATATTTTCAATACGCGCAGAGCTGTGAATATTATCTGTATGGAGCGGCACTTGCCATCCAAGCCACGACCGCGCCGACACCCCCATATCCTGTAGGGCCAAAGCCAATAGTCCCGCCGTAATCTGCTCCCCAGCCGAGACAACCGTATCATATTCCCGCGCATCATGCAGGGGGGAGGCCTCTGCAGCCCATTTAACCAACTGGTCTGTCGTTCCTGACATGGCAGAAACCACAACGGCAACCTGATTGCCGGCATCAACTTCCTCTTTAATGCGCGCGGCAACAATGCGGATACGATCAATATCAGCAACCGATGTTCCGCCAAATTTCATGACTATTCGTGACATATTTAACTCTTTATTTGCCTGTGTCCTTGGCCTAGGCGTTAACATATAGCGGACTAAACCGCGCTATACATATATGTTTATGGTGCTGTCGTGCAAGTAGCCAACATAAAATATAATTTGATTTTCACTGGAATAAGATGAAACTTTGGTTAAATTAAGGACAGGTTCCCTTGCTGACAATCAAAAATGATGCGGCCTACAACCAGAATTGATATGAAGTAAAAAATGACAAAAAAACAAAAAAAAACCGATTTTGCGCCCGATTCTGAAAATGTCTCTGCCTCTGTCGACCCTGATGAAGTGGCTCATTTCTCAGCGATGGCCGCCACATGGTGGGATCCCAATGGCCCGTTTAAGCCGCTCCATAAATTAAACCCAACCCGTATTGCCTATGCAAAAGATGTTCTGTGCCGCCATTTTGGACGGGACCCAAAAATCAATCTGCCCTTAAAGGGCCTGCGTATTTTAGATATTGGCTGCGGCGGCGGCCTTTTGTCCGAGCCCATGTGCCGCCTTGGCGCAACCATCGTCGGGGCGGATGCCTCGGAAAAAAATATTAAAACGGCACAGGCCCATGCGACCGAAATGGGCCTTGATATCGACTATCAAAACATCACAGCCGAAGCATTGGCCGAAGCCGGCGAGACATTTGATGCCATTTTAAATATGGAAGTCATTGAACATGTGGCCGATATCCCGTCTTTCCTCAACGCCTGTCACAGCCTGTTAAAAGACGGAGGATGCATGGTGCTGTCGACATTAAACAGAACGGCCAAATCATGGGCCATGGCCATCGCGGGCGCAGAATATATCATGCGGTGGCTGCCAAAAGGTACCCACGACTGGCATAAATTCCTGAAACCTTCAGAACTTGCGCGCGCGCTCCGCAATAGCAGGTTTGACACCAACGATATAAAAGGCATGGTTTATCACCCTTTATCCGGCCAATGGTCGCTGGATGACAAGAATTTTGCCGTAAATTATCTGGTTCTTGCGCAAAAGACCCCTAATGCGTAGAGCCATAAAAGAATATCATCCGCTAATCTGGCGGCCCGACAGCCAAAAGACCGAAAAAAGGCCTGTGGCCAGCGAAGTCCCCCTGGCGTTGGAATATAATTGCATCAGCCATGCCGTGATGATGATATCCCCCTTTGATATTAAAGACTTCGCCATTGGTTTTAGCCTGACAGAAGGGATCATTGATGGGCTGGAAAATATCATGGACCTCACCATTGATGAAAAAGACAAGGGCCTTGTTGCCGCTCTGGAAATTAACCCTGATTGCTTTGCCCGTCTGGATAAATTTAACCGAACCATGGCCGGGCGAACCGGGTGCGGGATATGCGGTACAGACCGTCTTGATCATGTCATCAGACCTTTAAAGCGCACAAAAAGCCAACTTAAAGTTAAAGCTGAAGTTGTCTATAATAGTATGCAAAACCTGTCGAAGCTACAAATCAAGAACAAAGAAACCGGTGCCCTGCACGCCGCCGCCTTTGTTACGGCTGAGGGTAAAATTCTCTGCGTTAGGGAAGATATTGGCCGTCATAATGCGCTGGATAAGCTGATTGGTCATATGATGCAGAAAAAAATAAATCCGGCAGACGGTTTTGCCTTGATCACAAGCCGCTGCAGTTTCGAAATGGTTCATAAATGCGCAACCTTTGGCATTCCCCTCCTCGCCGCGGTTTCCGCCACCACTGGTTTGGCCGTGACCTTGGCAGAAGAGGCCGGATTAACCCTCATCGCCTTTACCCGCAAAGAAGGTATGAATATCTATTGTGATCCGGAAAACCGGATAATTCTATAGATATTTTTCGGCTGCCGCCAAATCTTCCCGTCTGTTAATATTTAAAAACGGGTCGGGGGATATGTTGTCCCAGACAAGTTCTTTATGGGGCTGCCCCACGATCCACGCCATAACCCGCCGCCCGCCGTCATGGATATAAGCCGCAAGACCCTCTTGCAGGTCTGCCTGATAAATGCCCATTGTTGGGTGCCGATGAATTTCGCCGGCCTCATCCCTTGATTGACAAATAGCAATTTTGGCGTCTGTTGTCCCCACCGCGCTCATAAGCCGCGCCGCATAATCATCCGGGAAAAACGGGCTGTCACCGGAAAAGGTGATGATATGGCTGAATTCGTTTTTTTTGGCCAGTTTCATCGCCGTTAATATGCCGCCGAGGGGGCCAATATCTTTTATCTCATCTGAAATTATTTCCAGACCAAGCGCCGCTATATGGGCCGGCAAACGGGCCGCATCGCCGTTGATATTCAAGACCAGACGATCCACTTGTTTTTGCGCCCGGTCAATGATGTGGCCCAACAAACTGGACGTGCCAAAAGGCATCAAAAACTTATCAATTCGGGCCTGAGATTGATCCGGCGGCACTTGGGGCGGCAGATTAAAACGCCGTGATTGCCCCCCGGCGATGATCACCCCTAATGCCCTGAAATCTTCCCGGTCAAATAGGTCTGACATTGCCTTAGCTATCTAATTTTCCAAGGCCCGGCACCGGAAGAATGTCAACGCCGTCACTCAAAAGATCTTCTGTTTCTTTCAATGTTGCTTCCCCGTAAATACCGCGAACTTCCGCATCACCATCGTGAATGGCCCGGGCTTCTTTGGCAAAATTATCACCAACATATTCACATTCTTTTTTCACATGATTACGGTATTTTTTCATGGTGTTATGCATATGCTCAAGAGCACGCTTCACATCATCCGCGCTGGCTTCCATAGTTTCCGGAACATTTGCACTGGCCGCCACCACATGATTTTCAAGCTGATCAAAATGGGAAATATCCGTCACTTCTCGGGCCTTAACATTACCCTTGGCGGCAATATTGGGCGACATAAGAGATTTGGAAATAGTGTTGTTGCCGCAAAAAGGGCATTCCACCTGATTTTTTTTGGCCTGCGTTTCATAGGCCTCGCTATTCTGAAACCATGCTTCAAATACATGGTTATCTTCACATCTCAGGTCAAAAACTATCATACTCAAATCCCACAAATAATTACTTTTGGGTGATTACTCACCCAGCCTAAACGGGCGCTCATGGCGCAGCGACGGTATCCGTGATCTGGCCTTTTCAACCAGCGTCAGGTCGATTTGCGCCAAGGTAACCCCCACATCACACCCGCCATCATCTATTATATTGCCCCAAGGGTCAACAATTAGTGAATGACCATATGTTTTGCGGCTGTCCCCGCTGGCGCTCACGTGGCTTCCGGTTTGCGCCGGAGCAAATATAAAGGCCCCGTTTTCTATGGCGCGCGATCGCAGCAATATATGCCAATGCGCTTGTCCGGTCACTTCTGTAAAGGCTGCGGGCACTGTTAACATGGTCGCCCCGCCCTGCGCAAGCTTTCTGTATAAATCGGGAAACCGCACGTCATAACAAATCGTAAGCCCCATAGGGCCCCAGGGCGTTTTTGCCAGCACCGCCCGTTCACCCGCCGAATAGGACTGGGATTCCCGGTATGTCTCGCCGCCCGGAAGATCCACATCAAACATATGGATCTTGTCATAATGGGCCGCAATATGACCATCCGGGGAAATAACATAACAGCGGTTGGCGATTTTATCTTTTAATTGACCTTTTGCCTGACCTGGTGATTGATCTGGTGCCTTCACTGCCATGGAGCCGATCACAAGCCAAATGTCCAGCTCCTCTGCCAAAGCCTGAAAAACCGGCAGGTTCGGGTCATTTTCCTCAAAATATATTTTAGCCAAAAGCGCGGCGCGGCCCCTCTCGATCAGGGTTGTCATTTCAGGCGTCATCACCATTTGGGCACCCCCGGCCGCCGCCCTTCGGATCAGGCTTTCAGCAGAGGCCATATTTTCCGCCAGATCATTGCCGCTGGACATCTGAACAAGGCCTAAAGTAAATTTATTTTGTGATGAATTTTGGGGCATCATACCAACAACGCATCCAGCTTGCCGCTGCGTTCAAGCGCATAAAGGTCATCACAGCCGCCCACATGGTCATCCCCGATGAATATTTGCGGCACAGTGCTTGCGCCGCTGGCCCGCTTGATCATAAGCGCCCGCTGATCCGGGTTTTTGCCAATATCAATTTCTTCATATTTCTGGCCCTTGTCTTTCAACAGGCTTTTCGCCCCAGAACAATAGGGGCAGAGCATTTTAGTATAAAGGGTAATTTTTTTCATGGTTTCGGCTTCTGTTCTTTGTGGGTTGGGCTATAATATTTCTGGTATATTAGGATGAACGGGTTAAAATTCAATGTTCATCTCAACATATTCTGGTCACCGTTAAAATTTCCACCGGGCCGGAGCCGCTGCGTTTCAAAATCCGCGCACAGGCCCCCGCCGTGGCCCCTGTGGTATAAACATCATCGATCAGGATGATTTTCCGGCCCTGAAAATCATTTTTATATTTATCTTTAATCCTGAAGGCCCCTGCCAGATTTTTCTTTCTCAGGGTATAATTGCCCTGCTGCGGCGGTGTGTGTTTTTCACGAATAATCATATCCGGACAATAGGGCAGCGCCTTTTTTTCAGCAAACGCCTTTGCGATCAGCGCGGCCTGATTATACCGGCGCTTACGGAGCCTTTGCTTATGCAATGGCACGGGAATAACAAGGGCATTCGACATATCAAGCTGATGACTTGCCTGTATCAAAAGCTGAGCAAAGAAATCTGCATATTCCGTCCGGTCGCCATGCTTAAAAGAAAGGATCATGCGCCGCGAATCGTCATCATAGCGCAAGGCGGACCGGGCCAGATCAAACGTCGGAATTTTGACGCAGCATGATCCGCACAAAGAATTTTCCATCAAAGGATCAAAGTCAAACGGATAGCCGCAACAACGGCAAACCGGCGCTTGAATGAATGTCAGCTTTTTCCAGCAATCGGCGCAAACCCGTCCCGCATCCTGCGCGCCCGTCCCGCAGGACAAGCATCTCGGCGGCAAAAGATGATCAAGGACCTTCGCCCCCCAATGCGAAACATGTCGTTTTAGATCAGTTTTTAAAATTAACGCCATTGGGTCTTTTCCCCGCCCGGCAAAAATGCCATATAAACAGTATGACAAAAACAGAGCCCCATGACAATCCGGCAGTTATTTTTGACCGCACCGCCTTAAGAAAAAACCGGGACCGCGCCTCAAGGAATTTTTCAGACCATAATTTTCTCGTGCAGGAGGTCGCCGCGCGGCTCCATGATAAATACCAGGACATAACGCGGGATTTTCAGCATATAGTGGATCTTGGCTGCCATGAAGGGGAAATGGCCCGGCTGCTAAAGGATAAATTTGTCATCAGTCAGGATTTGTCCCATGGATTTCTGAAAAAGGCTACTGGTGCAAGGCTGCAGGCGGATGAGGAGCTATTGCCCTATCGCCCACAATCGCTGGATCTGGTCATCAGCAATTTAAGCCTGCATTGGGTCAATGATCTGCCGGGCTGCCTCGCCCAGATCATGCAGGCCTTAAAACCGGACGGCCTGTTTCTGGGCGCTCTTCTGGGCGGGGAAAGCTTAAGCGAACTGCGCCGCGCCATGATGGAGGCCGAGATAAATATCCGGGGCGGCGCCAGCCCGCGCGTCTCGCCCTTTATGGATGTGCGCAGCGGCGGCAGTTTGTTGCAGCGGGCCGGATTTGCCCTGCCCGTGGTTGATACAGACCGGATCACCGTCACCTACGAAAATGCTTTCAAACTGATGCAGGAATTAAAAGGGATGGGCGAAGGGAATATACTCAACAACAGATCCCGGGGTTTGACGTCACGCCGCCTGATGATGGAATGCGCCAAAATCTATCACGAAAAATTCTCGGATGCCCGAGGCCGCATCACCACAACCTTCGACATCATCTATCTCATGGGCTGGTCCCCCCACCAAAGCCAACAACAACCCCTA
>JAJRQU010000060.1 GCA_024280095.1 Alphaproteobacteria bacterium
CGGGCGGTTCTGCCGGATCATGGTGAATTCCCCTATACCATTCGCGTGGTTTCTGAAATTACAGAATCTAATGGGTCGTCTTCTATGGCGTCTGTTTGCGGCGCGTCACTTTCCATGATGGATGCGGGCGTACCATTGAAGCGCCCTGTTTCCGGCATTGCCATGGGATTGATCAAAGAAGGCGATGATTACGCTGTTCTGTCCGATATTCTGGGTGATGAAGATCATTTAGGCGACATGGACTTTAAAGTGGCCGGAACCTCTGAAGGTATCACGTCATTACAGATGGACATCAAGATCACCGGTATTACACGGGATATCATGGATGTGGCCCTGAAACAGGCTGCCGAAGGCCGGGCGTATATTCTTGATGAGATGAGCAATGCCTTGTCCGGCGCGCGCGAAGAAATGAGCGACCATGCGCCGCGTATTGAAACCATCCAGATCAACCGCGAAAAAATTCGCGAAGTGATCGGAACAGGCGGCAAGGTTATTCGCGAAATCTGTGAAGTAACCGGTGCCAAGGTTGATATTGAAGATGACGGAACCATTAAAGTTTCTTCCTCCGATTTATCCGCCATTGAAGCGGCCATGAAATGGATACAGGGTATCGTCGCAGAGCCTGAAGTTGGCGTGATTTACGAAGGTAAAGTTGTTAAAACCGTTGATTTTGGCGCGTTTGTTAACTTCCTTGGCAGCCGGGATGGTTTGGTTCATATCAGTGAACTTGAAGGCCACCGGGTTAAACAGGTCACCGACGTTGTGAAGGAAGGCGACATCATCAAGGTCAAGGTTCTCGGCATTGATGATCGCGGAAAGGTTCGTTTGAGCCGCCGCGCGGTTAATCAGGAAACTGGCGAAGATATTCAGGAAAATAAAGGCGAAGAGGAGTAATCCTCTTTGCCTGATTTTATCGTGGCCGGGTGGCGGTCTTTCTTTTATTGGCGGATATTTTGCGCCTTATAAGAAAGACACATCCGGCCTAAGTTTAAGACAAGTCGGAATAGGGGCCGACGAATAGTAGGGTACGGCAGTTATGAGTTTACTTGATACGTTAATGATGTCGGGCAAAGAAGTTCTTCCGCTTGTGGAGGGCGGCAAGGGGATTTCTGCAACAAATGGCATAAGCTCAGGCGCTTGGGCCGCCGCAGGCGGGGTGGGAACCGTTTCTTGCGTAAATGCAGATAGTTTTGATGATGCGGGCAATATTATTCCGCAGATTTATCACGGGAAAACCAGAATTGAACGTCATCAGGAATTGATCGATTATGCCATTGATGGGGGCCTTGATCAGGTTAGGCAGGCGCATGATGTGGCCGGCGGCAAGGGCCGTATTCATATTAATGTTTTGTGGGAAATGGGCGGTGCAGAAGCCATATTGGACGGCGTTTTAACCAAGGCCAAGGGGCTTGTCCACGGCGTGACTTGCGGCGCAGGCATGCCTTATAAGCTCAGTGAAATAGCCGCGAAACACAAAGTCTTTTATCACCCGATTATTTCTTCTGCCCGGGCTTTTGGTATCTTGTGGAAACGGGCTTACCAAAAACACGGTGATTGGCTTGGCAGCGTTGTTTATGAAGACCCGTGGCTTGCCGGCGGCCATAATGGCCTTTCCAATGCGGAAGACCCTCTTGAGCCACAAGACCCTTACCCGCGTGTTGCGGCGCTGCGCACCATGATGAATAAATTTGGTCTTGAGCGCGTTCCGATTATTATGGCCGGCGGCGTTTGGTATTTGCGCGACTGGGCCCATTGGATCAATAACCCGGAAATTGGCCCCATTGCTTTTCAATATGGGACGCGGCCTTTGCTGACGAAAGAAAGTCCGATCCCCACGATTTGGAAAGAGGCTTTGACCAAACTCAAAGAAGGCGACATTCTGCTTCATCGTTTCAGCCCGACAGGTTTTTATTCCTCTGCGGTGCATAATCGTTTTTTGGGACAGCTTGAAAGTCGTTCAGAACGGCAGGTTAAATTCAAGTCTAAACAAACAGAAGATTTTTCCGCAGAAATTCAGACCGGTAAACGAAAATATTTTGTGCAACCGGAAGATAAGCCCAAGGCCGACAGCTGGATTGACAGTGGTTATAATGAGGCAATGAAAACGCCAGATGATACGTTGATATTTACCTCGCTTGCGGAATGTCAGGAAATTCGTCAGGACCAAAAGGATTGTATGGGTTGCCTCAGCCAATGCAAATTCTCCAATTGGTCAGAAAACCCAGATACAAAATATTCCACAGGACGGGGGGCAGATCCCCGCAGTTTCTGTATTCAGAAGACGTTGATGGATATTGCCCATGGCGGCCCGCTGGAAAATAATCTGATGTTTGCCGGTCATTCCGCCTTTAATTTTTCCTCGGATCCTTTTTTCAGCAATGGCTTTGTGCCAACGGTTAAGGAGCTGGTTGACCGGATTCTTACCGGAGATTAAGCTAAAAATTAATCAATGGGGTGATGGCTATTTATTATTATGATAAAAAAGCGTAATGTAGCTTCTGGTTTTCTCAACCGATGGACATGAATATGCATGATAAGGCCCAAGCTCAGAACATAGAAAGTCAGAACGCAGAAAGACCTTTCGCCCGCGTAATACAGAAGTTGCGGGATGCGGGCCTTCGCCCAACGCGCCAACGCATGGCTGTGGCAAAATGTTTGCTGGAAGGGCCAAATCGGCATGTGACGGCAGAAAGTCTTCACCGGGAAATGCAGCAGGCCAATAGTAATATTTCGCTTGCCACCATATATAATTGCTTGCATCAGTTTACGGACGCAGGGCTTCTTCGTGAAGTCGTAGTGGATTCGCGACGGACGTATTTTGATACCAATATATCTGAACATCACCATTATTTCATGGTGGCCGAAGGCCGTTTGGAAGATGTGCCGGACGGGGTCATAAATATTGATATGTTACCGGATGTGCCGCCGGGGAAGGTTTTTTCCCGGGTTGAGGTGATTATTCATGTTTCTGATGATCGCTAACCGCGCATCATAGGGGCGTTAGTTCAGTATTTCCCCGTCCAAAGTGCCCCAGAATACGGATTGTTTGAGCCATCCTTTAAACCCATTCACATCAATTTCGCACCAGCCTTTCCGACATATTTTAATTTTGCCGATAACGCCGGCTTCGGCGATGACAGAAACCGACTGGCCCATGGCGGGCTGTTTTAATAACGCTTGCTGGTCTGAGATGATCAGGGCGTTGCGCTTGCTGGATACCAAGGGCCCCCAGACCCAGCCCCGGGCGCCTTCTGAATCAACTATTTTCCGCCAATCTTTATATTCTGCGATCACCTTAACCGGAAGCCCGGCTTTCTTGAACACCCATATTATCGGGTAATTTCCATTAGGGCCGGTTCTGACATTGACGGTATTTTTGGCCAGCGAAACATATCGGGGAATTAAATAACCGGATTGACCCAGTATGGTTTTTTCTTGTAAAATTACTTCCGGCGACGTATTTTCCTGCGCCTGCATCGGAAATATTGCTGTGCCAAGAATCATCGTGAAAATCATTATGAAGATCAGGGGCCATTTTGCCATTCTGTCGTTTCTCCTGATGAAAAATGTGAAAATATTTTCTTGTTTTTGTGGTTAATATTGCTTGATAGGTTTGAACCTATCAAGTATTTCTGCTAGACATGATAGAGAATGAAAAGGTGACCACAAGCCTTTTTATATGTCCCGCGATAAAAAAATCGGAGTTCTGAATGTCTGCCAAAAAACCACTGGTGATTGTCACACGAAAGCTGCCTGACATTATTGAAACACGGATGATGGAATTATTTAATGTTCGCCTTAATCTGGATGACCATGCCTTCAGCTCTTCTGATATGGCAGAGGCGGTTCGGGAGGCCGATATTCTGGTGCCAACCGTAACGGATCGGCTGGATACCAGGATTTTAGCGCAGGCGTCCCCCAAATTGAAATTAATTGCCAATTACGGCGCAGGTGTGGATCATATCGACCTTGCCTCTGCCCGCCAGCGTGGAATCACCGTGACCAATACGCCCGGCGTTTTGACCGAGGATACCGCGGATATGACCATGGCTCTATTGTTGGCTGTTCCGCGCCGCCTAATCGAAGGCGTTAAATTACTTCAGGACGGTGAATGGACAGGCTGGGCGCCAACGGGCCTGCAAGGTTCGCGCATCTGGGGCAAACGCCTTGGTATTGTTGGCATGGGCCGTATTGGCCAAGCGGTTGCTCGCAGGGCAAAGGCCTTTGGTTTGTCTATTCATTACCATAATCGCCATCGCATAAGTCCGGCGGCTGAAGAAGAACTGGAAGCCACCTATTGGGAAAGTCTGGATCAGATGTTGGCCCGCATGGACATTATTTCCGTGAATTGCCCTCATACGCCGGCGACCTATCATCTTTTATCGGCTCGCCGTTTAAAGCTTATGCAAAAACATGCCTATATCATCAATACGTCCCGGGGAGAGGTGATTGATGAAAGCGCATTGATTCGTATGCTGGTCGCAGGGGATCTTGCCGGCGCGGGGCTGGATGTATTCGAAAATGAACCGGCAGTAAACCCGAGGTTTCTTGAAATGCCAAATGTGGTGGCCTTGCCCCATATGGGGTCTGCAACCTATGAGGGCCGAAATGATATGGGGGAGAAGGTCTTGATCAATATTAAAACCTTCACCGATGGCCATAACCCACCAGACCGCGTTTTGGAAGATTGGGGCTAGTGCCCTGTGTCACCTTATTTGCATGGTTTGGACGGTTTTACAAGCCTGCCGAGCAGGCGCGCGGCGTGCCGTCATGCCCCGCATAACAAGCGTCGGGCAACGCACGCGGCAGGCTTGTAAAACCGCCCGAAGGGTCACCTGTCCCGTTCTCTGGAGGGCGTCACCGCTGCTTGCCGATGCTAAAGCATCGCCCGCGCAACGCTTCCTACCCAGAAAATGGGATAGGTGATCCAAACCATGCAAATAAGGTGATACAGGGCACTAGTGCGTTCTGCGCCAAAGTTATTTTTTACATATGGGGCATTCCGGGTCTTTGGGCAGTTTAATGGTGCGCGTGACAGCGCTCAGGGCATCATATAACAAAAGCCTTCCGGCCAGACTGTCGCCAAGATCAAGCAGTTCTTTCAATATTTCGACAGCTTGCAGACTGCCCAGCACACCGGCTACCGCGCCCAAAATCCCGGCCTCGGCGCAATTGCCCACATTTCCGGGGTGCTGCGGGATGAAACAGCGATAACATGGTGCCTCATTCAGGTAACCTTTAAAGGTGCTGATCTGGCCGTCGAACTGGCTTAAGGCTGCGGATACAAAAGGTATTCTAAGCTTCAAACAGACATCATTGACCAGAAAACGGGTGTCAAAATTATCGCAGCCATCGGCCAGAATGTCATAATCCCTGACGATATCTTCGGCGTTAGACGCGGAAAATCTTTCGGTAAAACTAATGATATTCACATCCGGATTTATGCGCTTTATCATCTCTTTGGCGCTATCGGTTTTCATCTGTCCGACCTGATCCGTCGTATGAATGATTTGTCTCTGAAGATTGCTTAAATCAACAATGTCATCGTCAATGACCCCAATTGTCCCGACGCCCGCCGCCGCCAGATAGAGTATGAGCGGACTGCCAAGCCCGCCGGCCCCAATGACAAGCACGCGCGCGCCCAGTAATTTTTTCTGTCCGGCGCCGCCAACCTGTTTCAGGATGATATGACGGGCATATCGGTCCAACTGATCATCATTCAGGATCATTGGCCGCGCCATTCATTGGGCTATCTTCACCATCAACATGAATTTCCACATCTTCATAATCTGCGGGTAAAATAACGAAAATATCACCGGCTTCTTTGACAAAATCCTCGGGCTGGGCTACTTCTTCGCCGTTACGCATCAGGGCAAATTCTTTGAGATCAACCGCCCGCGCCTCAGCACATATACGCTCTATGGTCAGCTCTTCTGCGGCAAGTGTAGATTCTGTCCCCTGAACGCGTAAAATTACCTTCGCCATGATTTTTTATAGTCCCTCAAACAACGGGGTTGATAAATACCGTTCTGCGAAAGAGGGAATAATGACGACAATGACTTTGCCGTTCATATCAGGGCGTTCGGCCAGCTCAAGGGCGGCGGCGACGGCGGCACCTGATGAAATCCCCACGGGGATGCCTTCATATTTTGCCACATTTCGGGCCACTTCAAAAGAGGTTTCATTGCCAATGGTCAAGACTTCATCCACATATTCAGTTGCCAGTATTTCAGGGATAAATCCGGCCCCGATCCCTTGGATTTTATGGGGCCCGGGTTGTCCGCCGGACAGGATTGGGCTGTCTTCCGGCTCCACCGCGACCATATGAATATCCGGATTTTTTTCTTTTAAGGCCCTGCCCACGCCGGTAATTGTTCCGCCGGTGCCAACGCCTGATATGATAACATCCACTTTGCCGCCTGTATCATTCCAGATTTCCCGGGCCGTGGTGATTTCATGAATGGCGGGATTGGCGGGATTGGCGAATTGCTGCGGCATGACGGCATCATCATCACTCGCCACCATTTCTTCTGCCCGCGCAATGGCGCCCTTCATGCCGAGCGGGGCCGGGGTCAATTCAAGTTTTGCGCCCAGAATAAGCAGCATTTTGCGCCGCTCCACTGACATGCTTTCCGGCATCACAAGGGTCAGGTCATAGCTTTTGGCCGCGCAAACAAAGGCAAGCGCAATACCGGTATTGCCGGATGTTGGCTCGATAATTTTGGTGGATGCCTTGATTTTACCCTGTTTTTCAAGGTCAGCAATCATCGCCGCGCCTATTCTATCCTTGACCGATCCCAAAGGATTGAAAAATTCCAGTTTAAGCAAAATTTCTGCCCGCGTTTGGTTTCCCTCTTTCCCTAAATGATTCAGGCGTACCAGAGGGGTGTTGCCTAATGTTTCAATAATATTGTCGTAAATTTTACCTCGGCCTTGAGTGCCAATGTCCGTAACTTTATCTGAAGTTGGCATATTATGCCTCCTGTCGTTAGATGGTAAATGTGAAATTATTTGTGGCATCTGTTTCGACACCCTCATTCATGGCCTGTTGACATAAATCCTGTAATGTCACTCGATTAAGCTTTTCAATAATGCTCTTATTCAGGCTTTCAATCAAGGGGTTGATGACCTTGATTCCCATGGGAGATTGGGACATGGCCTCTTTTTTGTCTTTCTTTAAATCCATATTATTGACCACCTGAACAATCTCGCCAACAGATACCCGCCGTCTTTCCCGTGCCAGATTATAGCCGCCCTTGGGGCCTCTAACACCTTTTAATATGCCGGCGCGAACCAATTGTTGCATCACCTGTTCAAGGTAGCGCTGCGGAATCTCCTGCCGCCGGGTGATGTCTCTGGATTGCACCGGCCCCGTGCGGCCATTATAGGCCACATCCACAACAGCTTCCAAAGCATAAATCATTCGTTTGGTTAAGCGAAACATAGCGACCTCCTTTGATTAGCTTTTGGTTCCCGTTGAGCCGAATCCCCCGGCCCCGCGATCGGTATCATCAAGTCTGCCCCTTACCGCCCATGTGATTTGGGTGACGGGGGCGATGACCATTTGGGCCATACGCATGCCGCGCGTGATGATGAAATCTTCTGCGCCGTGATTGATCAGGATGATTTTTACCTCACCCCGATAATCCGCATCAATGGTGCCGGGGCTGTTTAAGACGGTAACGCCATGCTTCCAGGCAAGGCCCGAGCGCGGCCTTATTTGTGCTTCAAACCCAGGGGGCAGTGCCATGGCAAAGCCGGTCGGCACCAAAAGCCGCATACCCGCCTTCAGAATAAGGTCATCACGGATCGCCGCCATAAGATCCATGCCCGCGCTGCGCGCCGTTTCATATTCCGGCCGTTTTAATCCCTCACCATGGGGCAGCTGTTGAAAATCAACCTGTATCATTATATGTTCCTGATTTATGTCATGTTATGCGTAAAATTCAGCTATCTTCTGGGCTAAATTCTTTGCAATTTCATCTTTATGGCCCAAGGCCCAGTCTTCTCTATCCTTACCTCTAAATAGAATGACTTTGTTATAATCCCCGCCCATGACAGATGGGCCATCCTTGGTTGATACGTCATTGGCGACAATCCAGTCACAGCCTTTTCTTTTTAGTTTGGCCTGTGCGTTCGCCGCGATATTTTCCGTTTCGGCAGCAAAACCAATCACAAGTTCAGGTCTGTTGACTTTGTCCGTGCTGAGGATTTTCAGGATGTCGGGATTTTCTGTGAGCTGTAAGGCAGGCAAGGCACCGTCCTGTTTCTTGATTTTCTGGCCTGCGCAGTTTGATACCCGCCAATCGGCAACGGCGGCAACGCAAATGGCCACATCTGCGGGCAGGGCATTCTGGCAAGCGGCCAGCATTTCGGCGGCGGATTCAACGGGGATCATTTGAAGGCCGGCGGGTGCGGCAAGATTTGTCGGGCCGGAAACCAAGGTCACTTTTGCACCAAGATCCGCGAGGGCGCGGGCGATGGCATAGCCCTGTTTGCCGGATGAGCGATTGGCCATATAACGCACCGGATCAATGGCTTCATAGGTGGGGCCGGCGGTGATCAGGATATGTTTGCCGGCCAGTGGTTCCTCATGCGGCCCGGATGGCTTAAAAAAAAACTCTATGGCCCCGATCATGTCATCCACTTCGGCCAGACGGCCTGTGCCTTCTTCGCCGCAGGCCAATTCGCCGCTGCCGGGCGGAATGATGTGAACCCCGTCTTCTTTTAATTGCTGCAGGTTACGGCGGGTCGCGGCATGTTCCCACATGCGGCTGTTCATGCTCGGCGCGATCATCACGGGCTTGTCGGTGGCCAGCAAGGCGGTGGTTGCCAGATTGTCAGCAAGGCCCGCCGCCATTTTGGCCATCATATCAGCCGTTGCCGGGGCCACCAAAACCAGATCAGCTTCCCGCGACAGGCGGATATGGCCCATTTCGACTTCATCGGTCAGGGAGAATAAATCTGTATAGACCTTTTCCCCGCTGAGGCCACTGATGGACAGGGGCGTGACAAATTCTGCGCCGCTGCGGGTTAAAATTGTGCGTACGGACATGCCCTTCTCTTTCAGCCGGCGAATGAGGTCAAGGCATTTATAGGCCGCAATGCCGCCGCCAATGATGAGCAATAATCGTTTTCCGTCCAAGGGACTCGTTTCTAAGGTCATAGAGACAATGTAAGAAGAAAAAACCGTAAAATCAATAGAACTACGAAAAAACAATGTTAATTAGAATATATATACAGGCTGTAGAAAACAAGACTGCCAATAATCCCGCCCGTCAGGCCATATAAGAATAGTTTCAGGGCGCTGCGTTGTTGATTGTTTTTGGTGTGTTGTGCCGTTTGGGCGATGATCTCCAGATCATCCAGAATCTTAGGGATCCGATTTAAGCTATCAAGCGTCTTTTCAGCAAAATCACGGATTTTGGCCTGAGGGCCCAGATTATCAAGCATCCATTTTTCGATGATCGGGCGCGCGGCTTCCCACATATTGATTTCTGGATAGAGGTCAAGCGCCACGCCTTCGACGGTGACCATGGTTTTTTGCAGCAGAATAAGTTGCGGCTGGGTCTGCATGTTGAAGGTTTCGGTGGTTTCAAAAAGTTGCGCCAGTAATTTACCCACGGAAATTTCCGCCACCGGTTTCCCGGCGATTGGCGCGCCAATGGCGCGAATGGCCTGAGTGAATTTTTCCAGAGACTGATCATTCGGCACATAGCCAATGTCAAAATGGGCGCGGGCAATCAGGCCATAATCTTCGGTGATAAAGCCATAAAGAATTTCCGCCAGACAGCGGCGGGTTTTTTTGTCAATGCGGCCCATGATGCCAAAATCAATAGCGGTTATTTTATTGTCCCCGCAGGCAAATAAGTTGCCTTGATGCAGGTCCGCATGGAAAAACCCGAAATTTAGGGCTTGGGTCAAGAAACTATGGATCAAACCTTCGGCCAGGGCCTTCGCGCTATATCCGGCCTTTGCAATGTCATCTTTGCGGGAAAAGGGAATGCCCTTCACAAGGCTGGTGCATAATATACGTCGGCTGGTATGATCCCAATCCACGTCGGGAACTGTATAATCCGCATTGCCCGCACTATTGCCCTTCAGTTCTGATGCGGCGGCAGCCTCATAGCGCAGGTCCAGCTCAAGGGCGATGGTTTCAGAAATGGTTTCAACCACCGACGTGGGTTTCAACCGCCGCGCCTTGGCCGAAAAACGCTCCATAATTCGGGCGAGCCACAGAAAACTTTCCAGATCGCGGGCAAAGGCCTTTTCAATGCCCGGGCGCAAAACCTTTACGGCGACGGCCTGGCCCTCTGTTGTGGTGGCAAAATGAACCTGAGCGATTGAGGCGGCGGCCACAGGCTCTTGATCAAATTCTTTAAATAATTCGCTCAGGGGCGCGCCTAATTCCTGTTCGATAATCCGCACGGCCTCTTCGCCGGGAAAGGCGGGAACCTTGTCTTGCAAGCGCATGAGATCACGCGCCATTTCCGGCCCGACGATATCAGGACGGGTGGCCATGGCCTGCCCGATTTTGATAAAGCTGGGGCCTAGGGACTGGAAAGCCTCCACAAGATTATGGCTTGGCTCCTCTGCTGAGGAGGGTATTTTAAATTTCCGGAGCTTGCGAAGGCGGCTCAAAGCCTTGGGCTGCGGGCCAAATAATGACAGTAAGTCCATCAGGGCATCATGGCGGCTCAGGACAAAAGCAATCCGGATCAAATGACTCATATGGCGCAGGCTTTTCAGCATATCATATTTTCCAGCCGGAATGCAGGGCGACAATGCCGCCGGTCATATTGCGGTAGGTCACCCGTTTAAATCCGGCTTCCTCAATCATATCTTTAAATTTTTCCTGAGGCGGAAACTGGCGAATAGATTCCACCAGATACTGATATGACTCCCGGTCACCCGTGATCATTTCCCCGAACCTTGGCAGAAGATGAAAGCTATAGGCATCATATATTTTATCCAGAAACGGCATATCCAGTTTACTGAACTCAAGGCATAAGAATCGCCCGCCCGGTTTTAATATACGATAAGCCTCGGCCAAGGCCTTATCAACATTGGTGACATTGCGAATGCCAAAAGCGATGGTATAGGCCTCAAAACTGCTGCTGGGAAAGGCGAGCGATTCGGCGTTGCCGCAGACCCAGTCAATATTTTTTAAGATCCCCCGGTCAATGGCCCGGTCGCGTCCTACATCCAGCATTTGCGCGTTAATATCACAAACAGTGACTTTGGCGGCTTCTGAATGAGTTGCAGAATCATCTCCACGGCGTTTGTGCGCAGCCTCTAGGAACCGAAAGGCAATATCCCCTGTGCCGCCCGCCACATCCAGCAGGTTCATGCCGGCTTCTGGCCGAAGAGTGCGAATCATATCCTCTTTCCATAACCGGTGTAATCCCCCGCTCATCACGTCATTCATTACGTCATATTTTTTGGCCACGCTGTCAAATACATTACGGACCATGCCTTGTTTACTGGCTTTATCCACAGTCCTGAAACCAAAATGAGTGGTTTGTTCTGCGCTATCTGGGGCGTTTTCTTTTATCATGTTGCGAAACATAAACCACTGGTTCATCCTGTGCCAGTTTTTTTAGATCAAAAAACGGTTTAACTTAGGGTCAGGACCTATTAATCTCATCCATTCTGCGCGCGCATAATTTTAACCGTTATTTGTAAAAAGGCCTGCAGGGCATAGCTGGAGCTACGTTCAAGGGGATTTTTACAAATAACGGTTAAAATTTGCCGTGCCCCAAGGGTCACCTCATAAGTCAAAATATGTGCCAAGAACAAGCTTGCCAATGGAATAACCATTGCCTGCGCTTGTTTTCTGCCTATTTTGACTTATGAGGTGACAGAATTGCATGAAATTAATAGGCCCTGACCCTAAATAAAGCAGAAAGATACCGATAATGCCCGAATTACCAGAAGTCGAAACTGTGAAGCGCGGCATCATTCCCCTGCTGGAAGGCCGGCGGCTTTTTCAGGTGATCCAGCGGCGCGACAAGCTGCGGATACCGCTGCCGGAAAATTTCGCGGCCCGGCTGCGGGGCCGGAAGGTGGAACAGATTACCCGGCGGGCGAAATATCTGCTGTTTTACCTTGATCAGGGGGAAATTCTGATTTGCCATCTGGGCATGTCAGGCAAAATGACTTTAAAAGCCGCAGCGGACAGAGATCAGCCGGATAAATTTGAAAAACATGACCATATTATTTTCGAAACGGATCGTCATGATTTGATTATTTTTAATGATGCGCGGCGATTTGGCCTGATGACATTATGCGGTCAGGATGAACTGGATCAGCATCCGCTATTTTGTAAAATGGGGCCGGAGCCTCTGGGCAATGAATTTAACGGGCAATATTTATATGAGAAAATCATTAATCGCCGATCTCCGATTAAGACTATTCTGCTGGATCAGCGAGTCGTTGCCGGTTTGGGCAATATCTATGTCTGTGAAGCCTTGTTTCAGGCCGGCATTTCCCCCGAAAGAAAAGCCTGCCAGATAAGCCAGTCGGAGGCAGATAAAATGGTGCCGATTATCCGCCTTATTTTGGAGGATGCCATCAAGGCCGGCGGCTCTAGCTTAAAGGATTATGCCCGTGTGGATGGGGAACTGGGATATTTTCAACATAGCTTTAAAGTCTATGGCCGGGCCGGCGAAAATTGCGTTAATTCGGGATGCCCTCACAAGATTGAACGGATCATTCAAAGCAATAGATCGACATTTCATTGTCCTGCTTGTCAAGATTAGCTATTCTGCGGTCATGATTCATGATTCTTTTTTATATATGATGCGCCGTTCCGCATTGGTTTTGTTGCTTATATCCTTGCTTATATTCATACTTATATTCTGGGGCGGGATTTTTGCGGCATCCGCAGAAGAGCCGTTGTTATCCGCTTTGGATATTCCCCTGATGCCAGATTACGCTGAAGACGATGACAGCCGCGTGGTATTTGATACCCCCGAAGGCCGCATTATTCAGATTCGCGTTGTGGGGCCCCTTGGCGCGCAAAAAGCATTCGAATTTTATCAACTGGTTCTGCCGTCTCTGGCATGGGATCAAATGTCAAGGAAAGAAATTGACACCGTAACCGACGGCGCGGATTGTAAAAAGCGTTGCCTTATGATGCGGCGGGGCGGGGAGATTCTGAAGATGAGGGTCGTCGAAGAAAAAACGCAAACGGTGATATATTTCTCTGTTAATCCGGAATGATACCCGCTTTGCTTAATGGGGAAACGGCAGCTTGTATATTTTAGACAGACCATATATATCCGGATAAGTTTTGAATGATGGTTATAATAACAGGTAATATTTAAGGAGAGTAATGGTATGCCTTACCAAATGATTTTGGTTGATAGCAATAAGCCTGTGGGCTTGATCACATTAAACCGACCCGAGGCCCTGAATGCCTTGAATGGTCAGCTTATGGATGAGCTTACCTGTGCGCTTCGGGCTTTTGAGGCTGATGATGATATCCGCGCCATTGTTATTACAGGCAGTTCCAAGGCCTTTGCCGCCGGCGCTGACATCAAGGAAATGCAATCCATGGATTTTGTGGAGGCCTATATGAAGGATTTTATTACGGCCAACTGGGAAGAAGCCTCCCGGTGCCGTAAGCCGATCATTGCGGCGGTTGCCGGTTATGCGCTTGGCGGTGGCTGCGAGCTGGCCATGATGTGTGACTTTATTTTAGCGGCCGATAATGCCAAATTTGGTCAGCCGGAAATTAAGCTGGGCGTCATACCGGGGGCCGGCGGCACCCAGCGCCTGACCCGTTTTGTGGGTAAATCCAAAGCCATGGAAATGGTGCTTACAGGCCGGATGATGGATGCTGCGGAGGCCGAGCGTTCGGGACTGGTCAGCCGAATAATCCCTGTGGATGATCTGGTAGAAGAAGCCATGAAGACGGCTCGCAAGATTGCCGACCTTTCCCTGCCGTCTGTGATGATTGCCAAGGAAAGCATAAATAAAGCTTATGAAACCACCCTGAAAGAGGGCGTTATGTTCGAGCGCCGGGTTTTTCATTCTTTGTTTGCCACGGAAGATCAAAAAGAAGGTATGGCGGCTTTCGCAGAGAAAAGAACGGCTAAATTCAAACATAAATAGGTGGTTCGAAACGATAAAGTCGGGTATTCCTTGCGAAAAGTCCCCGCCTTTTGGTTTATGGCCTGTGTTTTTTGAGCAAATATCTTGAAAAGCTTGTTGACCAATGGGTTGGTCATGGTTATAAGCCACCACTTGAAATTGGATCAAAAAAATTTACAGCCCCTGATTCTCCTGAGACTATACAAACAGTAGAGAATTCGGGCTATTGCAAAGAAAGACAGGCACTCCTGATGGCTAATTTACTTCAGTCTAAAAAAAGAATTCGCGCCAATGCCCGGCGCGCAGAAGTTAATAAATCACGCAAAAGCCGGATTCGGACTTTTGTTAAAAATGTAGAACTGGCTCTGGAAAGCGGAAACGCAGAAGAAGCCAGCGCGGCGTTGAAGGCGGCGCAACCTGAATTGATGCGCGGCGTGACAAAGGGCGTCATGCACAAGAAAACAGCTTCCCGTAAAGTTTCTCGTCTGGCGAAACGGGTGAAAGCTCTTTCGGCATAATATTAAGGTCTATATTTCCCGAGTCGCCTGAACATATCCGGCGAGTCCCACATAGAATTCGAAAAGATAAGCTGAACCATCGCCGGTTCAGCCATTTTTTTGCGCGAAATTGCCCTCAGGCCGGATGAATTTTGGGTCATGTCAAAATGGGACAGGTGTGACTATTATGCATCATACCAGATATAGTGTATTACCCTTAAGTCAAGCCATATTCTGTCCATCAATAGTGATTATTTTAGGATGAAACTCTTGCCAGAAAATTATGGGACATGTAACTTATGGTTAGTCCAAGAGGGATTTGTCGACATAATAAAAATCGCATAGATAACAAATGATGTGAGAAACCTGAATCACCCATAATGTGAAACGGGGTAAGTTGCTCTTTAATGTTTTGCGGGCTCTTATGCGCAGATGTTTTCTGTATTTTGGATTTCTAAATTTTGGGGCGCATGTCCGGCAACTAAGTCTTTGCGGGATGGTGGAATTTTTTGTCTCTGTGTCAATATAATAGCTGGGAGGTTATTGGATATAAGGTTCCGGGACGTGATTGGGCCTTGGGATTTCAACCTAAAAATAAAAAGATAAAAAATAAATGTTGAGAAACAAGTCATGAATTATACGGATGATGTGTCGGTTGAAGAGGCTTGGGCCGCCCTTTCTCAGGAGGATAAAGCCATATTGGTGGATGTTCGGACGCAGGCTGAATGGACTTTCGTTGGCACATGTGATCTGTCAGAACTTGGCAAGTCACCGCTATTAATCAGTTGGCAGGAATTTCCCCATATGGAAATAAATCCGAATTTTTCTCAAATGATTATGGCGCAAACCGTGGGTGGCCAAGCTATACAGAAGGACTGTCCGATTTATTTTTTATGCCGGTCAGGGGTTCGCTCCCAATCGGCGGCGGCCGCGATGGTCGCCTCAGGTTTTGAAAAATGTTTCAATATTCTGCATGGCTTTGAAGGGGTTCGGAATCATGAGGGCCACCGGGGCATAAAAAGTGGCTGGAAGGCGGCGGGGCTTGCGTGGATACAGGGCTAATCGGGGTAAAATAAAAATATAAAAATTAATGGGCAGGGGTATAGCAAAAAATGAGTTTGGTTGTGGCAGCACAAAAAGAAATTATGGGAATGGGAATGGAAGCGGACTGGGCAAGGGTTCTAGGCAGATTAC
>JAJRQU010000061.1 GCA_024280095.1 Alphaproteobacteria bacterium
CTGGTTACCTTGAACCACAATGTCGGCAATAATATCACGACCATCATTGGTGGATTGCTGAGCATATGCGCCTATGGTGCTTAAGGAAAAAGCACCAAGGGCCGAAACAACCAGAAAAGACCAGACTAAAGTAATTTTACAAATGCGATTTAACAAAGAACAGTATCCTGTTTATTTTTTTATTTTTTATACATAGAAATCGACTATTTACCAGTTAAATTTCAATATGTCATTAAAAGTAGCCAACATCATTAACCCAAGAATGAAAACTAATCCAATACGAAATCCATATTCTTGTGTTCTTTCGCTTAATTTTCTGCCGATCACAGCCTCAATGCCATAAAATAACAAATGGCCCCCGTCAAGCAACGGGATCGGAAACAAATTAATCAACCCCAGACTGATCGACACCAATGCCATGACCCTGATCCAGAAATCAATGCCCCGTTTTGCAGATTCTCCGGCGATTTTTGCAATGCCAATGGGGCCGCTTAATTCCTTTACTGACCGCGTCCCGACAATCATTTGCCGAATGCCGCGCAATGACTGAACAACAATTACGCGAGTTTCCAATGTCCCCGCCCATAATGCCGAAAACAGCCCATGTTCCCGTATGACAACGTCTTCAGAGCCCTGCACCCCAATTTGGTACATCTCCAGTTGTTTGCCATCATCACCAAGAACCGGAACCCCGTCCCGCATAATTTTCGTCAATCGCGGCACGAGCACCAAACTTACAATTTCGCCGCGCCTGAGCACATCCACATCAATCGCTTCGCCCGCACTATAAAGAACTTCAATCCGCACGTCGTTGAAGCGTTTAATGTCACTTCCATCGACAGCAACAATGACATCATCTTTTTGTATGCCGGCTTCTTCTGCGGCGCTGCCCTCGACGACTTGTGATACGATGGCCGGCGTATCTATTTGTCCATATGTATAAAAAAATGTGGCCATAATAAGGATGGCAAAGATAAAATTTGCCAGAGGGCCGGCAAAAACGATCGCGGCCCTTTGAGATAACCTTTTGTGATGAAAGGATATTTTCTTATCTTCCTCGGACATCTCATCCAGATCACCCTCGGGCGTACTGGCCGCACTGGCATCGCCAAAAAACTTGACATATCCGCCGAGCGGCACATAGCTGAATTTCCAGCGTGTGCCTTTCTTGTCCGTCCGGCCCCAGATTTCAGGGCCGAATCCAATGGAAAAAACATCCACACGAACCCCGTTCATCCGCGCGACGATAAAATGTCCCCATTCATGAACAAACACTAAAATGGACAACATGGCCAAAAATGACGTGACATAAATTATAGCATTTATCAGGCTTTCCATCTTAGTCCCTTATCGTTTTTTCATTAATTCTTGCGCTATTGCCCTTGCTTCACCATCTATGACGTGAACCATCCCTAGGCAAGTAAGCGCGGTAATATCTAGCTGCTGCAAAGTTTCTTCTACAACATTGGCAATATCCAGAAAGCCAATTTGCCCTTCAAGAAAAGCAAAAACAGCCACCTCATTTGCCGCATTGAGGATTGTAGGGGCAGTTCCGCCCTGACGCAATGCTTCTCTTGTTATGCGAAGAGCGGGAAATCTTTCCAAATCAGGCTCCAGGAAATCCAGCCGTTTTAACGCGGTAAGATTCAATTTTTCTGCCGGCGTATTTATCCTGCTCGGCCAGCCAAGAGTATAGGCAATGGGTATGCGCATATCCGGCGCGCCAAGCTGCGCCAATATCGACCCATCCTTATAGGTCACCATACTGTGAATAACGGATTGGGGGTGAATGATGATATCAATTTGATCTTCGCGCACAGGGAATAAATGATAGGCCTCGATCATTTCGAGACCCTTATTCATCATTGTCGCCGAATCAACAGAAATTTTTGCCCCCATATCCCAGTTGGGATGGATAACGGCCTCTGCCGCAGTGACGTCTTTCATCTCTGCCATACTGAAATTGAGAAAAGGGCCGCCCGATGCGGTCAGCGTGATGCGCTCTACACTATCGGCCTTGTCAAAATCAAACACCTGAAAAATAGCATTATGTTCAGAATCAACCGGCAAAAGTATTGCGTTGCTGCCCTTCACTTCCTGCATCATAAGATCACCGGCACAAACAAGGCATTCCTTATTGGCCAGCGCCACGGTTGCCCCGCGCCTGATGGCTGATAAAGTGGGCTCCAGTCCTGCCGCACCAACGATAGAGGCCATCACCCATTCAGCCGGCAGCTGCGCCGCCTCGCTCAGGGCATCGGGGCCCGCCATGGCCTTAACCCTTGTCCCGCTTAAAGCCATCTTCAAATCCTGATAGCGGGTTTCATCGGCGATCACGGCGCATTCAGCATCGAATTTTATGGCCTGCGCGGCGAGCTTTTCCACATTCCGATTGGCCGTAAGGGCAATGACATCATAGCCCTCTGGATTTCGGGCCACCAAATCAAGGGTATTGCACCCCACAGATCCTGTGGAGCCCAGAATTGAGACTGTTTTGGGGGCATCTAATCTATCAGAAGATGTCACGCAACACTCCAGAACTCAAAAAAATACAAACTCAGGGCCACGGCAGGTGCCGCAAAAACGATACCGTCCACACGATCCATTATCCCGCCATGACCCGGGATAATAGCGCCGGAATCCTTCACATTGAAATGACGTTTCACAGCGGACTCCGCCAAATCCCCGATCTGGCTCCATATGGCAAGTATCGCCGCCGCCGCCGCAAGGGCCATCCAGTCATAATCAAAATTAAAATAAAATGCCGTAATCAGGCCCATAATCACCGCAACAACAGTCCCGCCAATGAGGCCCGCCCATGTTTTATTGGGGCTAATGCGCGGGGCCATTTTTGGGCCACCAATATTTTTGCCCGCAAAATATGCCCCTGTATCCATGGACCAGACAATGATCATCAGCCATAATACAATCCAGCCGCCCTGATCAGAATATTGCCTTAACCAAAGGAGTGAGGCCGCAGGAAGCAACGCATAGGCAAGTCCCATCAAGGCAAAATGCAGCTTTATCTTATAATATAGACATGACACAACCAATAGGGCGGCGGGCGCAAGATAGGCATAAAGCGTAAAATATTGTCCCGTATGAAGCGCGTAAATCAGCATAAGCGACAATATAGCCTGAAATATAAAGGCGGCATTTAAAGCCTTGCCTTCACAGATACCATTCCACTCATATAGAATCAAAATCGTCAGAAGCGCAACAAAAAGACTATAAATAAGGCCGCCCTGCAGGATAATAAAAATCGCTATGGGTAACATAACCAATGCAGATACGACCCGCAATATAAGGCCGCTTTTTTGGGGGGGAGAGGAAGGGTTCATATAATACTCATCAACATTTAGGGCCTTGCCCCATACCGCCTGTCACGGCCACGATATTCACTGATGGCCCTTTCCAGCATTTCCCGGTTAAAGTCGGGCCATAAGACATCCATGAAAACAAATTCCGCATAGGCTATTTGCCACAGCAGGAAATTGCTGATCCGTTGTTCTCCGCTGGTTCTGATGATCAGATCGGGATCCGGTATATCATTGGTATGAAGGTAAGAAGAGAAAACTTCCTCAGTAATATTTTCAGGATTAATTTCATCGTTTTTAATTTTTTCCCCCAAGGCACGCACCGCATCAATTATTTCCGCACGCCCGCCGTAGCTAAGCGCCAATGTTAAGCATAGCTGGCTATTATCCCGGGTTTTTATTTCAGCGTCTTCAATAAGTTTAAGGATATTCGAGTTCAGTTTTGAACGATCACCAATGAAATTCAGCCGAATATTCTTTTCATGAAGCTCGTCCACCTCCTTGGTCAAATAACGCTGAAGCAGTGACATCAAATCATTAACTTCATCCTCTGGCCTGTTCCAATTTTCGGAAGAAAAGGCATAAAGCGTTAAATATTTTATGCCCAGATCTATTGAATCTTCAACGCAGCGCCGTACCGCATCGGCCCCCCGTTTATGACCAGCTACTTTAGGCAAGACACGTTTCTTGGCCCACCGTCCATTGCCATCCATAATGATCGCCACATGAACCGGAGTATCAGGTTGTTTGCTTTTTTTCTGGCAGGCGAATTCTTCCTTTACCAACAACATGAACCAATAGGCCTCCTATACCTGCATAATTTCTTTTTCTTTAGCATCCGTCAAATGATCAATCTCCTTGATCATCTCATCAGTCATTTTTTGAATTTTATCAGAATATGATTTCTGCTCATCCTGACTGATTTTACTATCTTTTTCCAGTTTTTTGATCGTGTCCATACCGTCCCTGCGCACGTTACGGATAGCGATACGATTCTGCTCCGCATATTTACCCGCAATTTTAGTCAGTTCCGCGCGCCGTTCCTCATTCAATTCAGGAATAGGAATACGCAGTGTCTGGCCATCAACAATGGGATTAAGCCCAAGGCCCGCATTGCGAATGGCTCTATCTGCAGGAGCCACCATGGTTTTATCCCATATCTGCACACTGATCATACGGGATTCAGGTGTCGAAACTGTGGCAACCTGATTAAGGGGCATCTTGGAACCATAGGCCTCTACCATAACAGGATCCATCAAATTTACAGAAGCCCTGCCCGTACGCAAACCGACAAATTCAGACTTTATATTTTCAATGGCCCCCTTCATCCGGCGCCGAAGATCATCAAGATTTATTTCAGATGACATTTTTACTACTCCTTAGATATGATTGTGAATGCGCCGCCGCCGCACATTACGTTGGCAAATTCACCATGTTTATGAATAGAAAATACCAAAATCGGTATATCATTTTCTCGCGCCAATGCGATGGCCGAGGCATCCATGACTTTTAAGTCCTTGGTCAAAACGGTATGATAATCAAGCCGGTCGTATTTAACCGCATCGGGATTTGTTTTCGGATCTGCGGTATAAACGCCGTCAACCTGCGTGCCCTTCAACAACCCGTCACAGCTCATTTCTGCGGCCCGCAGAGCCGCCGCCGTGTCCGTGGTAAAAAAAGGATTTCCGGTTCCAGCTGCAAAAATAACAACGCGGCCTTTTTCCATATGCCGGATAGCTTTACGGCGAATATAAGGCTCGCAAACCGAGGCAATGGGAAAGGCCGACTGTACGCGGCTATCCACGCCTTCTTGCTCCAGCGCATTCTGGATGGCAATGGAATTCATCACCGTGGCTAACATCCCCATATGATCCGCAGAGGTGCGATCGAAACCACTGGCAACGCCTGTCATCCCCCGGAATATATTTCCCGCACCAACCACTAAACAAACCTGAACATCCAATTCCTGTACGGTTCTTATTTCAGAGGCGATTCGCCGAACCATTTTGGGGTCAATACCATACTCCTGATCCCCCATGAGGGCCTCGCCGGAAAGTTTCAGTAAAACACGTTTGTATATGGGGGTTTCAGCCATATTTACCCTTTACATCTGATTTTAATAACACCGCCAGACGGTATCTTTATATGCGGCCAAATATGGTCACGTCAATTTCACAAGGCAGAATATACAATTCGGGCCCAAATGCGAATAAACTTTTAACATTTATTCTCAAATGAGCCCGAATAATAATTTTAGGGGGATTATTTGCCGATTGCCGCCGCAACTTCTGCCGCGAAATCATCTTCCTTTTTTTCAATACCCGCGCCAAGCTCAAGACGGGCGTAACCCGCAAGCTTGATTTCAGTTCCCGCAGCCTTAGCCGCATTTTCAATGACTTTGGAAATCTTTGTTTCACCGTCAATGATGAAGGTTTGCTCTGTGAAAACAACCTCCTTATAGAATTTAGCCATACGGCCACCAATCATCTTTTCAATGATATTATCCGGTTTGCCAGACTCCCGCGCTTGCTCAATCAAAAGATTACGCTCACGTTCAACTGAGGCCGGATCAAGATCATCAATCATCATGGCCAAGGGGGCTGTTGCCGCCACATGCATGGCCAACTGCTTACCCAATGCTGTCAAAACGGCCTCATCCGCCGTTGATTCCAACGCAACCAAAACGGCAATTTTACCAAGGCCTTCTGTTACGCTGTTATGAATATATGTTGCCACAACACCATTTTCGACAGAAAACCCAACCGCGCGACGGAAATTCATATTTTCGCCGATTGTGCCAATGGCTTCAACCAGCTCATCCTTGACGCTCAGACTCGTCCCGGGATAATTCGCGGCCAATGCGGCCTCATAATCACCGTTATTTTCAAGAGCGACATTTGCAATCGCTTTAACGATGCCCTGAAATACCTCATTACGGGCAACGAAATCAGTTTCTGAATTAATCTCAACCGCAACGGATGTTTTGCCATTTGATGCCACAGCCACAAGGCCTTCAGCCGCCACACGGCCTGATTTCTTCTCCGCCTTGGAAATACCTTTCAGGCGAAGCCAGTCCATGGATTTTGCGATGTCACCATCATTTTCTTTCAAAGCATTCTTGCAGTCCATCATGCCTGCGCCGGATTTATCGCGCAATTCTTTAACGAGAGCAGCCGTAATCTGAGCCATCATTTTTCCTTACAATTTTCTTGGGTATAACCGCAGGTCCCGCAAAATATCGCCGAACCTGCTGCTTTAATTACTTGGAAGCTTTTGCCTTAACTTTAACTTCTTTTTTAACTTCCTTAGCGGCTTCTTCAACTGGCGCTGTTTCAGGCGAAACGGATTCTGGAGCAGCAGCTTCTGGAGCAGCTTCCGGAGCGACTGTTTCTTCAACAGAGGCCACTTCCGGGGCTAATTCTTCTACAACCGGTGCCTCAACAGAAGCCCCGACATCAACGCCCTGCTCAACCAATTCCTGCTGAATACCGTCAAGTACCGCACCAGAGATCAGGTCACAATAAAGCTGAATGGCGCGAGTCGCGTCATCATTGCCAGGGATCGGGAAGGTTACATTGTCAGGATTGCTGTTTGAATCCAGAATAGCCACAACGGGAATGCCCAGTTTATTGGCTTCCTGAATGGCCAGCTCTTCTTTGTTGGTATCAATGACAAAAAGCACATTTGGAATGCCGCCCATGTCTTTAATGCCGCCAAGGGCCCGTTCCAGCTTGTCACGTTCCCGTGTCATCTGAAGGATTTCTTTTTTAGTTAAACCTGCGATATCTTCTGACAGTTTCGCATCAAGCTCTTTCAAGCGTTTGATGGATTTGGAAATTGTTTCCCAGTTTGTCATCATACCACCAAGCCAGCGATGATTGACATAATATTGTCCGCAACGCTTGGCGGCTTCGGCGATTGGGCCGGACGCCTGGCGTTTGGTGCCGACGAACAATACCCGTCCGCCTGATGCCGTGACGTCACGAACTGTTTCCAGCGCCCGGTGCAGCAAAGGCACCGTGATTGACAGATTCAGAATATGAACTTTATTGCGGGCGCCAAAGATATATTCTTTCATCTTTGGGTTCCAACGGTGGGACTGATGTCCAAAATGTACCCCAGCTTCGAGAAGCTGACGCATTGTAAAAGTTGGCATTGCCATACTATTTTTCCTTGTTTACCGGTTAATCCGCCGCAGGTGTGTGGCCCCATATGGGACACCGGAAAGTCTTGCTCAATATGAGGAGGTCAACTTAAATCCTGCGTGTGAAGTCAGCGCGTAATACCGCCATTCCAC
>JAJRQU010000062.1 GCA_024280095.1 Alphaproteobacteria bacterium
TGCGCTGCACAATAAGCAAAATGATAAAGATGTCAATCTTTGACAGGCTTTGCTATAGTTTCTAACATAAAAAAATAGCAAAAAAGGTGTCTTATGAGTGGAAATCTGGTTTTAGTGCCGGGATTATTATGTAGTCATGATTTATGGCTTGATCAAATCGGTGAATTTGAAGAAGATTATGACCTGATGATTTTCGATCATACCCAATATGATAATTTGCCGGATATGGTGCGTTATTTTCTGGCCGATGCGCCGGACAGTTTTCATTTGGCGGGCCTGTCCATGGGCGGCTATATCGCCTTTGAAATCATGCGGCAAGCCCCGGAAAGGGTGGAGACGCTGATCTTGCTCGACACAAATGCACGGGCCGATCGCCAGCCACAGATTGATATGCGCGAAGCCTTGATCAGGCGGGCCGGAGCAGAAGATATTCGCAGCATAGCACAGGAATTAATGCCATATCTTATTCATCCAGATCGATTAAATGACACAGAACTATGCGAGAGAATATTGGATATGGCATCGGAAGTGGGGGCCGAGGGATTTCAAAGGCAGCAACGCGCCTTGATTGCGCGGCCAGATTCGCGGGAAGCATTACCCGCTATTGCCTGTCCAACGCTGATCATCTGCGGCGGGGGCGACAGGCTCACCCCGCCTAAAGTCCATCAGGAGATGGCGGATATTATCCCCGGTACCGAATATCATATTATCCCGAATTGCGGCCATCTCAGCACTATGGAATGCCCGGAAGAGGTCAATGGATTGATGCGCGCGTTTTTAGAGTCTTGACCGGATTTAGGGTTTAATCCGCCATGTCATGTCAAAATCCATACCAAGCGGCAGAGGGATAATCGTTTGGTCACCGACCTTCAACGGCTGGACGTTCTCAGGCTTTTTTTCGAGAGTAAAAGTCTCTTCAGGTTCCGGCAGATCGTAAAATTCCTGCCCGATGGTGCAGAGGAAGTTTTTAAAGATCGCCTGTCCGGCCTGATCGCTCAGGTCAACGCCGGCCATCTCAAAAGCTTGTGCGTAAAGCTGCGGCGCGATACGGCCGGTATAGCAGCCCGCAGCGCAGCCACAGGCGGTCATTTTCTGGACATGGGGCGCGCTGTCCGTTCCGGCAAAAAACTTGGTATTATTTGGGGATGTGGCGGCTTTTCTCAAGGCTGCGCGATCTTCGCTATATTTCACCAGAGGCAGGCAATAGAGGTGGTATTTAAGGCCTTTGAGCAGATGGCCAATCGTATAGATTAAATGTTGCGGCGTGATATTGCCTTTGACATGGGACGGCGTATCTTGAATGAAATCAACGGCAACCTTTGTGGTCAAATGCTCGCCGACAATACGCAAACCGGGGAAATTATCGACAAGGCGCGGCATGCGCTCTTGGTAAAAAATCATTTCGGCATTCTCGCCGCGATCAAAATAACGCTCAGGATCAAGGCCATGTTCCTCGCCGTGGACGCAGAGTGTCACGCCGGTATCCGCCATGGCCTGAAAGACACCATTTTCCATGTAGGTATCAAGCGGTGCGCCGGATTCTGCGCCGGTTGTCCCGTGGGGCGGGTAATATTTGCAGGCCTTGAGTATGCCGGCCCTTGCCCCTTTTTCAATCATGTCAGGGCTGGTGTCTTTCGTGAGATAAAGCGGAACGATCACTTCTTTGAAACGGCCATCAGAAGCGGCAAGAATCTCAGCGTGATATTGTTCAATGCTTTTATAATTTTCTGGTTTATCTGCTTCGAACAGCTTGCCAACGGGGGGGGCGGTATTGGGCATCGCCAAAGCCCCCGCACAATTCATATGGATATGATCCTTTACCGTGGCCTGCAATGTTTCATCCTGGCGGAAATGAGTATGCAGGTCATACCAATGGGGCAGGGTGAATTCTGTGGCCATCAGGTGCTCTTTCTGTCAGAAAATATATATTGTTATCAAATCTTATCAGATGATTTTTAGGGGAAAACGCACCGATCATCAACCTGAAAAATCTGCCTGTAGCGATAAATTCATTTAGTGCAAATAAATTTTTGAATGAAATTTTGCTTGCTTGCGCCCGGAAAGTAATTATAAGAAGCATAATAAAAAATGTCTTATGTTATGGAACCCTATGGGTAAATTTGCTGCTATATGTGCCGTATTTTCATTATTATTCATTCAGTTAGCGCATGCTTCTGTGGTGGAGGATGATCATACGCACCTAAGTTTTCAAGCGATAGATGTTAGCCATACCCATCATAAAAGCAATAGTTCCGAATCACATCATAAATTGTCACAAGACCAGCATAAGTCGTCTCATGACTATCATAATTTGGTCCATGATAATAATAATATAGTATTTTTTGATGGTTCCCTGACGCCCATTGTCATGTCGTATGAGGTCGATCGGTCGTTGCCTATCTTTGACCTTCGGCTTGGGCTTTCCCTGTCGCCTCCTGTGCCGCCCCCTTTGTCATAAATCTCCCGATAAATATTTTTGAATGATCCGGCGTGCTGCTGGATCAAAACATATTCTATTTCTTCATCGTGAGACTGAAAATGAAAATTTTGATCGCGGCCTGCGCTGCCGCATTTGTATATGGCTTGATACCTCAAGTCTGGGCGCAAAATGATGTTCCTGATGAGCCACTACCCATAGTAACCCTCAAGGCGGCTTTGGCCCGCGTCCTTGAGGTGGCTCCTGTTATAAAAGCTCGCGGCGAAGCCATGAATGCCAGTGACGGCACTCTGGAGCAGGCCGGGATACGGCCAACGCCGTCCTTTTCTCTTGAAGCGGAAAATATTTTAGGGACAGGGATATTCAATGGCTTTAATCAAACAGAGACCACCTTCAGCCTTGATCAAAAAATAGAGCGCGGCGGGAAACGTGGCGCGCGAATCGGACTGGCTGAATCCGAACGTCATATTACGCGATTATCTGCCTTGGTCACACGCCAAAATGTTATTTTTGAGGTACGCAAAGCCTATATCGACGCGATGACATCTGCTGCCGTTTTGAAAAATGCCCAAAACCGCGCAGAAACCACACAAAAATTAGTCGAGGTTGTTAATCTTCGTATCCGTTCGGCGCGGGATTCCTCTGCTGCGGGGGAGCGGCTTACCGCGCGTATCATGGCCGAGAATGCGGATGTTGATCAGGCACGATATGCCCTGAATAACGCGAAACGGCGTTTGTCGGCTTTATGGGGGGAGGCATCATATGATTTTACGATTGATAAAGACTCTTTTTATGATGCGCTTTATCAAGCCAAGCCCGCGCAACCAAGTCATAGGGCACCAGACCTGCGTCTGGCAAAGGCCACAGAGAAACGGGCATCTGCGGCCCTTATTCTGGAACAGGCCAATTCAAAATTGGACCCGACGTTAAGGTTAGGGGTGCGCCAGTTCCAGCGATCGGGGGACGTTGCGGCGGTCATGTCTTTCTCGATGCCTTTTTCTTTTTCCAATAGCAACAGCGGAAATATCGCCCGCGCCGCAGCGGAACGCCGGCGCAGCATGTGGCTCTCCCGTGATGCCAAAATGCAATTTGACCGGGATTATAACAGCAATCTGGAGACGCTTCGTGCGGCCCGTGCAGAGATTGACGCCTTTCGCAATGGGATCATTCCTCAGGCAAAATCTGCGCTTGATAAGACCCGTATAGGTTATGGCAGGGGGGCTTTTATATATCTTGACGTCATGGAGGCACAAAGGACATTGCAGGAATATCAAACCCGTGAAACCCTGGCCCTGCGGCGGTTCCATTTGGCTGCCGCCGCCCTTGATCGTCTGAGTGCCGCCTACGAAGGCCCCCTATCCGTTGAAGGAAATATACAATGAATATCTTTAGAAATTTACGCTTGAGCCCCCTGAAACTGTTGGGCGTGCTTGTGGCCGTGATAACGCTTGCGGCATGCGATAATAATCCAGAGCTGGAAAGCGCAGGTGAACATGCCGATACGGGTGAATATGAACGGGGTCCAAATGGTGGACGATTACTTAAAGATGGCTCATTTGCCGTTGAAATAACAATTTTTGAAGCTGGAACGCCGCCGCAATTTCGCGTTTTCCCTTATGTGGATGGGCAGCTTATAAATCCTGAAAGTCTTGACCTGACCATTGAACTTGGACGGCTTGGCGGCAAAATTGATCATTTTGCTTTTCATCCTGAAAATACCTATCTTACCAGCGACGGCATTGTGGTTGAGCCGCATTCGTTTGATGTGCGCGTTACGGCAACATACGGCGGCAGAAAAATGGATTGGGCCTATGAATCCCACGAAGGCCGAACGGTGATCGATCGTAAAACCGCCCAAATCACCGGTATTGAAGTCGAGTCTGCCGGCCCCGCCATCATAGAGGAAATGATTGATGTTCTGGGCCGTATTGATTTGGCGCCGGGGGCCGAGGCAAAATTACGCGCCCGTTACCCGGGACAGGTTATTGCCGTTTATAAAACGGTTGGTGATAATGTCCGGGCAGGGGAGCGGCTGGCCCGTATTGAGAGTAATGAGAGTCTTCAGGTATATGATGTGACCTCGCCCATCAATGGGGTTGTCCTTGAACGTATGACCAATGTGGGGGATGTCTCGGGGCTGGATGCCTTGTTCATTGTCGGTGACCTTACGCAATTACGGGTGGATTTTCATGTCTTTCCGAAAGACCTGCACCGCGTGAAGCCGGGCCAACAGGTGATGATTACCTCAATTGATGATCGGTTAACCGCGACGACAGAAATTAATATTTTCCTGCCCACGAAAGAGCTTGAGACTCAAACGGTGATTGCGCGGGCCTCTTTACCAAATCCGGATAAAATCTGGATGCCCGGCATGACCGTGCGCGGAGACATCATCATCAAAAAAGAAGAAGTCCCGCTGGCTGTCCGCACCGAGGCCTTACAACGCTTCAGGGATTTTACGGTCGTCTTCGCCAGAGTGGGCGAGACCTATGAGGTCAGAATGCTGGAACTTGGTCGCGTGACCCCGCATTGGGCAGAGGTCTTGGGCGGCATAAGTCCCGGTCAGGACTATGTCACGAAAAACAGTTTCCTCATAAAAGCCGACATCGAAAAGTCCGGCGCATCTCACGACCATTAGGAATAAAAATATGCTTGAGAAAATAATAAGTTTTTCGATCAGACAACGCTGGCTGGTGCTAGTCATTGTTCTGGGGATATCGGCGCTTGGAATTTATAATTTTGGTCGGCTCAATATTGATGCGGTGCCGGACATTACCAATGTTCAGGTGCAGATCAATACCGAAGCCCCCGGTTATTCACCTCTGGAGGCTGAGCAGAGAATCACCTTTCCCATTGAAACGGCCATATCCGGCCTGCCAAACCTTGATTATACCCGGTCAATTTCGCGCTATGGCCTTAGTCAGGTCACCGTTGTTTTCAAGGACGGATCTGACATATTTCTTGCGCGCCAGCTTGTGGCCGAAAGATTGCAGTCTGTTCGCGGCCAGCTGCCGATGGGCATAGAGCCGGAAATGGGCCCAATTGCCACGGGGCTTGGGGAAATATTCATGTATACCGTTGATGCCCTGCCCGGTGGGGTAAAGGAAGACGGCAGCCCATGGACGCCAACAGATTTGCGCACGCTGCAAGACTGGGTCGTCAAGCCCCAGCTTATCACGGTTCCGGGCGTGACCGAGGTTAATACCATTGGTGGCTATGAGAAACAGTTTCATGTGACCCCCTGGCCGCACCGGCTGGAATCCTATGGACTTAGTCTGGCTGATATCATTAATGCGCTGGAACGGAATAACGCCAATATGGGCGCGGGTTATATTGAGCGATCGGGCGAGCAGTATCTCGTGCGGATACCGGGGCAGGCCGAAACACTGGAAGACCTGCGCCAGATCATTATCACCCAAAGACATGGCGTATCCGTGCGAATTAGCGATGTGGCAGAGGTGCTTATGGGAAAAGAACTTCGTACGGGTGCGGCGACAGAGAACGGCCATGAGGTGGTTCTTGGCACCGTTTTTATGCTGATTGGCGAAAATAGCCGAACCGTCTCAAAAGCCGTTGCGGCCAAATTAGAGATTATTAACCGTAGCTTGCCGGAAGGGGTCATTGCCGCGGCGGTATATGACCGGACAACGCTTGTAGAGAAAACAATCAAAACGGTTGAGAAAAACCTGGTTGAAGGGGCGCTGCTGGTTATCGTCGTGCTTTTCCTGCTATTGGGTAATTTTCGCGCTGCCCTTATTACCGCCTCAGTCATCCCCATTGCCATGTTGATGACCATTACCGGTATGGTGCAGAACCGTGTTTCCGGAAATCTTATGAGCCTTGGGGCCTTGGATTTTGGCCTTATTGTTGACGGGGCCGTGATCATTATTGAAAACTGCCTGCGCCGTTTTGGTGAGGAACAAAAGCGTCTTGGCCGATTATTATCAAGGGATGAAAGATTTGATTTGGCCTCATCCGCCACGGCTGAGGTTATCAAACCGAGCCTGTTTGGCGTTATGATCATCACGATAGTTTACATCCCGATCTTTGCCCTGACGGGTGTTGAGGGCAAAATGTTCCATCCAATGGCCTTTACCGTGGTTGTTGCGTTATTATCCGCGCTGATTTTATCACTGGTATTTGTTCCTGCGGCGATCGCGATATTTTTGGGCGGCAAAGTGCGTGAAAAAGACTCGATCCTGATTTCCGGCGCAAAGTCATTATATAAGCCGTTGTTGGTTATCGTGCTGAAATGGCGCATTGCTTTTGTTGCAATGGCCGCAGCTCTGGTGATTGTGACGGTGATGTCCCTGCCGCGCCTTGGGACGGAATTTGCCCCGCAGCTGGATGAAGGTGATATTGCCATGCATGCTTTGCGCATCCCCGGCACCAGTCTGTCTCAGGCCATTGACATGCAGACCGTGCTGGAGGCGCGCCTGCGTGAATTTCCCGAGGTCGATCGGGTGGTGACAA
>JAJRQU010000063.1 GCA_024280095.1 Alphaproteobacteria bacterium
CCAATCGCCCTTCAGGCCAACCACTTTATGGACAAAATTGGCAATGATTTTCGCGCCGTCCGGTGTGTGAACCACTTCGGGGTGGAATTGTACGGCGTAAAATTTACGGGCTTCATTCGCGATGGCCGCATAGGGGGCATTTCCGCTGGTGGCGGTCACGACAAAGCCTTCTGGCAACTCAATAACTTTATCGCCGTGGCTCATCCAGACCTGATGACTTGTTCCCTTGGGCCAAACCCCTTCAAACAGGCTGCAGTCTTCTTTAATATCAATGAATGCGCGGCCAAATTCCTTTTCATCGGAGACGCCGACCTTGCCGCCAAGCTGCTCGCACATGACTTGCTCGCCATAACAAATCCCCAGAATTGGCACACCCATGTCAAAAATCTGTTCCGGTGCGCGAGGTGATTCTATGCCCGTTACCGAACTTGGCCCGCCGGAAAGAATAATGCCCGCCGGCTTAAAATCTTCGATGATTTCTGCGGCTTTGTTAAAGGGGACAATCTCGGAATAAACCCCGCTTTCCCGCACCCTTCGCGCGATAAGCTGGGTTACTTGAGATCCAAAATCAATGATAAGAATTTTATCCGTCATGCCTTTTTCTCCAAAATGGCCACAAAGAAGCCGTCCGTGCCGTGGGACTTGGGCGATAAAGCCAGACATTCCGGGATTGATGACAATGTTTTTAAGTCCATATCCTTGCGGCTGCCGCCATATACGCTGCGGTATGATATGAGCTTTGCCTCATCATGCGCATTTAAAAAATCAGTTATCTGCTGCTCATTTTCATCATGGAATAAAGAGCAGGTCATATAGATCATGCGCCCGGACGGCTTAACAAAGCCCCAGCCTTCCGTGATTAAATTTTTCTGTATCCGGCAATATTTCTCGAGGCTTTCTGCAGTCAACCGCCATTTCAGTTCCGGATTCCGCCGCCAAACGCCGCTTCCGCTGCAAGGAACGTCAAGGATCACCCGATCCATACGCGCGGTATGTTCCGACAGGATATTTTGACGTTTGCCGCCTGCCGTATCCACATGCCGACCCTGCAATATTCTGGCATTTGCCCTTTTGGCGCGAGGCTTTAAATCTTTCAGGCGGCGTTCGTTATTATCAAAGGCAAATATCTGACCTTTATTATCCATATAGGCCGCCGCCGCCAGTGTTTTCCCGCCCGCCCCTGCGCAAAGATCCATCACTTGTTGCCCCGGCTTGATGCCGGAAAGCTGAGTCGCCAGTTGGGCGGCCTCATCCTGAATTTCAACAAGGCCATCCTGGTAGATTTCCCATTCAACAATCCGGGGGTTTCCCGATAAAATCAGCGCGGTTTCTGCCCATTCTCCCCGGTGATATTCAATGGCTTCAGACGTAAGAAATGCTTCCATTTTATCAACGGTCACTTTGCCGAGATTAACCCGCAAATCAAACGGGGCGCGGCCATTCAGACTTTCCAGTTCGGCGTCGAAGTCATCGGGAAACCGTTCCTGCAGCCGACTTTCAAGCCATAAGGGATAATTCAGCCGTTGGTGCGGCAATCTTACATGTTTGAGGCTCAAGAACTGCTGCTCTTCATCACTGAGCACCGCTGGCGCATGACCTTGGCCTGTAAAAATCTGCGCAAAATCCATTTCAGATGCCATATCTTTATCAGAAAACAGGGATAACATGATCATTTTGCGAATATGACCGTCTGTTACCTCACTCAGGAATCCCCAGTCACGAATCACCTGATAGACCAGATTTGTCACGGCGCGGCGATCTTTCGATCCGGCATAACGGCGGGTCCGAAAATATTTCCGGATCAGAACATCCGCAGATGGCCCGTCTTTGGACAGGCTTGCGCTCACCTGATCAAGAATTTCTATAGCCGCCTGTATGCGGGCAGATTCAATCATAATTTTACTCTTTAAGAAGAAGGATAATTGGGAGATTCCCGTGTGATCGCCACATCATGAACATGACTTTCCCGAAGGCCAGACGCGGAGATTTTAACAAATTCGGCCCGCTTGTGAAATTCTGTAATATTGGCGCTTCCCGTGTAACCCATAGAGGCCCGAACCCCGCCAACGAGCTGATGAATCATGCTGGCCACCTCGCCTTTAAAAGGCACCCGCCCTTCGATTCCTTCCGGCACCAGTTTCAGAATATCCGTAATTTCTTCCTGAAAATAACGATCCGCAGACCCACGGGCCATCGCCCCGAGCGAGCCCATCCCCCGGTAGGATTTATAGGATCGTCCCTTATACAGGAAGACCTCCCCCGGGGCTTCTGCTGTTCCGGCCAACAAGGAGCCAACCATAACCGCATTGGCCCCGCCCGCGATGGCCTTGGCAATATCGCCGGAAGTTTTCAATCCCCCGTCCGCGATAAGCGGCACGCCGGCCTTATGCGCGACCTCCACCGCATCAATGATGGCGGTTAATTGCGGCACGCCAACACCTGCGATCACCCTTGTCGTGCAGATCGACCCCGGCCCAATGCCGATTTTTACCGCATCGGCCCCCGCATCAATCAAAGCCTGGGTTCCGGATGCCGTGGCCACATTGCCGCCAACAATCTGAACATTACCATACTGCTTTTTTATTTTTTCAATGGCAAGCAGCACCCCTTTTGAATGGCCATGAGCCGTATCCACGACGAGCATATCAACGCCCGCACTAATCAAGGCCTCTGCGCGAGCAAAACCATCGTCGCCAACAGCGGTTGCCGCCCCAACCCGAAGCCGGCCATCCATATCCTTGCTGGCATTTGGATGCATACGGGCCTTTTCAATATCCTTAACCGTGATCAGACCAATACATTTATAGGCCTCATCCACAACAATGATTTTCTCAATGCGGTGCTTATGCAAAAGCAGTTTTGCGCCTTCCATTGTCACACCCGGCTTAACGGTCACCAATCCTTCACTGGTCATCAACTCTTTAACAGGCTGCTGCATATTGGTCGCAAAGCGCACATCCCTGTTGGTAATGATGCCCACCAGTTTCCCGCTGTTTTCCATAACCACGGGAATGCCGGATATTTTCTGCTCCAGCATCAACGCCAAAGCATCGGAGAGCGTCTGATCCGGATGAATTGTCAGAGGATCAATCACCATGCCGGATTCAAATTTCTTTACCTTGCGGACTTCACCGGCTTGCTCGGCTATGGTGAAATTTTTATGGATGACGCCAATACCCCCCAATTGCGCCATGGCAATGGCCATCGGGGATTCAGTAACCGTGTCCATGGCGGCTGAGATCAAGGGGATATTAAGCTGAATTTCCCGCGTAACATATGTATTCACCGTAACTTGGGCCGGCAGTACATTTGATTCCTGCGGTACCAGCAATACATCATCAAAGGTTAAGGCTTCACGGATATTCATTTCGACTCCTTTAAAGGTAGGGCAAAAAAAAATATCCCGCTGCTGTCGTAAAAATACATCATCATCAGGAAAGTTTGTTGCAGATAGCAGTTATTGACAAAAAGGTCAAAAAGAAAGCGTTTAGTCTGATTCTTTTTCTAAATGCCGGGAGCTGACTTTAAATCCTTTGGCCACCAGATAAGTCTCTGCAGATCCCGATCGGCTGGCCGGTGGTTTAAAATGCCGTACCGACGTAAAGCATTTCCGCATCTGCGCCAGCATTTCCTGATCTGCGCCGCCCCTGAAAACCTTCGTCACAAAAACCCCGCCTTCGCCCAGAGTTTTTCTGGCAAAATCAAAGGCGATCTCGACCAGAGCCAGCGTGCGGATATGATCCGTCTGCTGATGCCCTGTGGTTGCTGCCGCCATATCGCTCATCACCAGATCAACCGGGCCACGGCAAAGATCAAGCAATGCTGCTTCGGCCTCGTCTGTGGCAAAGTCCATTTCAAGGAATGTGGCCCCTTCAAGCGGGGCAACCTCCAGCAAATCAATCCCCACAACACGCGCTTTCCTGCCGCATAATTTTAAAGCCACCTGCGCCCAGCTGCCGGGGGCCGCCCCAAGATCAACAATCACTCTTGATTTTTTTAAGAAGGAAAATTTTTCATCAAGCTCCAATAATTTATAGGCCGAGCGCGCCCGGTAACCATCAAGGCGCGCGGCATCGACATAGGGGTCATTCAACTGTCTTTGCAGCCACCGAACAGAAGAAATTTTTCGGCCTCGCGAATTTTTCACCCGAAATTTTGCCCCTCTGGTCAATCCACTGGCGTTGGTTTTTCTTTCCTTGCCGGTGCCGGATAATTTTGGACGCTTAATCACTGGGCTGCCTCTTCTTTTTTATGGGGGCGGGGATTATCCACATGCGGATTATTATTAAGTGCGGCATCATGTTTCTGATCCTTGCGGACTTTTTTATTTCTGGAGCGTTTTTTATTTCTGGTGCGTTGTTTGTTATTCTGTCTATTCTTCTGTAGGGGCCGATGGCTTTCCATCATATCCAGAAGCATGCCTTCCCGAATCCCCCTGTCCGCGACCCGAATTTCATCTATCGGCCATAAATCCATGATGCTTTCCAATATGGCGCAGCCCGCCACCACAAGATCGGCCCGGTCGGCCCCAATGCCCTTCAGGGCCAATCGCTCATCATAATTTAATACGGATAATTTTTGGCATAACGCCCGAATATGAAGCGACCTTACCCTTGCGCCGTCCACCTGATTTCTATCATATGTTTCAAGTCCCAAATGCATGGCCGTTAATGTGGTAATGGTACCAGACGTACCCAGAAGCTGCACTTGCCCCTGATCGGTATGGTCCTGCATGTCATTTTTTTCGACAAATGCGGCGACAGAATCCAAAATACTTTGTTTCATTTCCGTATATTTATCGTCAGAAATCTTTTCGTGGGTGCCATATTTTTCGGACAGATTAACGACACCAAAGGGAATTGATGTCCAGTCGATAATTTCCGGCAAGCCGTCCGGGCATAATTTTACCCAGATCAATTCCGTGCTGCCGCCGCCAATGTCAAAGACGATGGCTCTGGAATATTTTTTCTCTAGTAATGCTTTGCAGCCTAAAACGGCCAGCCTTGCTTCTTCCATAGGGTCAATGATGTGAAGTTTTATGCGAACCTCTTTTTCAACCCGTTCGATGAATGCGTCACAATTACTGGCTTCCCGGCATGCCTGAGTTGCCACATTTCGCATATGGGTGACACCGCGCCGCTTTATCTTGCTCACGCAGATATCAAGGGCCTCTATGGTTCGGTCAATGGCTTCCTTGGACAAGGCCCCCGTTTTACCAAGCCCTTCGCCAAGCCGAACAACCCGCGAGAAACTGTCAAGAACCTTGAAGCCACTTGAGGTTTGCTGCGCCACGAGCAGGCGGCAATTATTGGTGCCAAGATCAATAGCCCCATATATATTCGGCGCGGCTGGCCGCCTCTTCTGGTTTTTACGGTTTTTCTTTTTACGGTTTTTCTTATTTTGATTAGCCTTAACATCAGAAGAACCCGCTGGCAGAACAGACGGCGTTTTTTGATGCCGACCATTTTCTTTTCCAGCTTGATTATTATTTTCCGAGTTCATTATAGCCCATTTATGTTTAAAAAATACAATACCATCAGCGATCCGAGGGCCTATTATTTTTTTATCCTATTTTTTATATTCAGTGATTTTTTATATCCTGTATATTTTTATATAATGCTTGGGCCTCAAGTACCAACCAAAAAAACCAAAATTTTTCTGGATATGCTCTGAAAAAAGACTATATAGGGCCTGTTATGGCTTGCAGCCTCTGATCCGGAGTAGTTTAATGGTAGAACTATGGACTCTGACTCCATCGATAGTGGTTCGAATCCACTCTCCGGATCCAATATTCTTTGTAATAAAAACAGCATAAATTTTATAACTTTACCCCTTTGGCTTAACTTCAAATGATGTATAAGAGTTATCAAGTTTATTTAAGGGAAAGATATAGGGAAAAATAATGACACCTACGGATAAAGCTGATGGCAAATCAGAAAAGGGCAATTTTTGGTTTAAGATTCCTCTTTGGAAACGTATTTTAGGGGCACTGGTTTTAGGCGCTATCGTTGGCAGTATTTGGGGGGAAGGTGCCGAGAATATTAAATGGATTGGTGATATTTTTATTCGCCTGATCCGGATGATTGTGGTGCCGCTGGTATTTGTCACATTGGTCTCTGGCATTGTGGCCATGGGCGACCCTAAAAAATTAGGCTCCATTGGCATTAAAACCATGAGCCTTTATATTGGCACAACAGCATTCGCCATTATGATTGGCCTTGCGATTGCGACCGCCATTCAGCCGGGTACAGGCATTGATATGATGGGCGCAGCGCCGCAGGCTCTCGCCCCTGTCATGCCGCTTGGGGAAAGACTGATGGGTATCGTACCTCAAAATCCCGTAGCGGCTCTGGCAAACGGAGACATTCTGGCGGTGATATTTTTTGCGATTATCTTTGGTTCCGGCATTATGCTCGCGGGCAGCAAGGGCCAACCGGTCGCCAAATTTATGGATAGCGCGACAGAAATCATGTTGAAAATCATTCATATGATTATGGAAGTCGCCCCTTTTGGCGTCTTTGCCCTGATTGCCGCAACCACTGGCGCAAAGGGCATTACGGCGCTGGCCGATGTCATACCGCTCGCCCTTACGCTTATCCTTGGTTTTATTCTTCATATTTTAATCACCCATGGCGGCATCATAAAATTCATGCTGAAATTGCCGGCAACACGGTTTTTCAAAGACATCATTGATGCCCAGCTCATTGCCTTTTCCACATCTTCGAGCAGCGCGACAATGCCTGTTACCATGGCCGTTGCAGAAAATAATTTAGGGATCAAAACTCCTGTTGCCTCAAGCGTCATTCCCCTTGGCGCGACCATCAATATGGATGGCACCGGAATTTATGTGGGTGTTGTGGCTATTTTTACCGCCCAGTCTTTGGGTATTGACCTGAGTCTTGTCGATTATGGCTTGATCGCGCTTACCACAACGCTGGTCTCCATTGGCACCGCCGCTGTCCCGAGCGCCAGCCTGTTTCTGCTTGCCGCTGTCCTGGGCGTCATCGGCGTAAGCGCAGAGCAAACGGCGCTTGTGGTTGGTTTCCTTCTGCCCTTTGATCGTCCTCTTGACATGATGCGCACCGTGGTCAATGTGACCGGTGATTTGGCCGTGGCAACCGCCGTGGCAAAATCCGAAGGCGAATTTGATGAAGATGTCTTTAAATCTGATCCAAAAATATAGAAAAGCGTCAGCCTGAAAAACACTTAAGAGACCCCATGTTTTATTTGATCGATAATTATGACAGCTTTACCTATAATCTCTATCATTATATGGGGGAAATTGGCGCGGGCGTGCAAGTCTTTCGCAATGACGCCATCAAGGTCCGCGATATTTTAGCCAAATATGCAGCAGGCGAGATCGAAGGCGTTATCCTCTCCCCCGGCCCCTGCACGCCCAATGAAGCGGGCATCTGCCTTGATCTGATTAAACAGGCAGATGGCGGGCTGCCTATTTTTGGTGTCTGCCTCGGCCATCAGGCCATCGGTCAGATTTACGGCGGAAAAGTGATTCGCGCGCCTTATCTTATGCATGGCAAGGTCAGTGACATCCACCATGAAGGCGGAGCCGTTTTCAAAGATTTGAACAGCCCGTTTCGCGCCACACGCTATCATTCTTTAATTGTGGAACAGGTCAGCCTGCCAGACTGTCTTGAGATCACGGCGACAACAGATGACGGCTTGATTATGGGTCTGTCTCATAAGTCGCATCCCGTTCACGGCGTGCAATTTCATCCGGAAAGCATCGAATCTGAAAATGGACATGCCTTGTTAAAGAATTTTGTCGATCTGGCCAGAAAATTTAATGAGAAGAAGGACTCAAAAAAATGAGCCCGGACTTTAAAACATTGATCAATAAGATTGCGTCCGGCGAAACATTGACCCGGCAAGAGGCCCGCAGCGCCTTTAATTACATGATGAGCGGCGATGCCACGGGCGCGCAAATCGGCGCCTTTCTTATGGGCCTGCGCCTGCGCGGGGAAACCATTGACGAGATTACCGGCGCGGCGGAAGCCATGCGCGCCAAGGCCCATTTCATTACCGCCCCTGATAATGCCGTGGATACCTGCGGCACCGGCGGTGACGGCGCCCATACCTATAATATATCGACGGCCGCCGCCATCATCCTTGCCGCCTCGGGCGTTAGTGTCGCCAAACATGGTAATCGGGCCATATCGTCCAAATCCGGCTCGGCGGATGTTTTGGAAGTGCTTGGCATTAATATTGATGCCTCTATGGCAATTGTTGAGCGCTGCCTTGCCGAAATTGGCATTGGCTTTATGATGGCCACCCGTCATCACAGCGCCATGCGTCATGTGGGGCCATCGCGCACATCGCTTGGCACAAGGACTATTTTTAATTTGCTTGGCCCCCTGTCCAATCCGGCCGGGGCAAAATATCAGGTGATCGGTGTATTCGATAAAAAATGGACAGCCCCGCTTGCCGAAGTATTGGGCAAGCTTGGGTCAGAATGGGTCTGGGTTGTCCATGGGGCTGATGGCCTTGATGAATTAAGCCTTTCCGGGCCGTCTTATGTTTCTGAATATAAAGATGGAAAAGTGACATCATTTGAAATAACGCCGGAAGATGCCGGCCTTGAACGCGCCCCATTATCCAAAATTCGCGGCGGAAATTCATCGCAAAACGCAAAAGCCCTGAAGCAGGTTCTGCAAGGCCATAAAAATGCCTACCGTGATATTACTTTACTGAATTGCGCCGCCGCTCTATTGGTTGCCGGCAAAGCCAAAAATATCAAAGAGGGCGCGCAGATCGCCGCAAAGGCCATTGATAGCGGCGCAGCATTGGGCAAGCTCCAACAATGGGTTAAAATGTCAAATGAGTGATATTCTTGCAAAAATCGCCTTGGATAAACGCCGCCACATAGCCGCCTGTAAAGAAAAAACATCCCTTAGCACTTTGATGGCGCGGGCAAAGGTCGCCAGTCCGCCCCGCGGCTTTTATAAGAGCCTGCAGCGCGCCAAGGAAAATAATCAGTTCGGGCTCATCGCAGAAATCAAAAAAGCCAGCCCAAGCAAAGGCTTGATCCGCGAAGATTTTAATCCACACCTCTTGGCAACAGCTTATGAAAAAGGCGGGGCGAGCTGTTTATCCGTCCTGACCGATGTCCCCTATTTTCAAGGCAGCGATGATTATCTTATCGCCGCCCGCGCGGCCACCGAATTACCCGTATTGCGCAAAGACTTCATGATCGACCCTTACCAAGTGATCGAGGCAAGGGCCATGGGGGCCGACTGCATATTGCTGATCATGGCCCTGCTTGATGATGACTTGGCCCGGGAACTTGAACAGGTGGCCGTTGAATATGGCCTTGATGTCTTGATCGAAACCCATGACGAGACAGAAATGGAGCGGGCGCTGGCCTTAAAAAGCCCGCTCATCGGCATCAATAACCGAAATTTAAAAACCTTCGAGCTTTCGCTGGAGGTTACTTTTCGCCTGTCCTCTATGGTCGGCAATGATCGGATGCTGGTCAGTGAAAGCGGTATTTTTTCTCACGCAGATCTTAAGACTATTCAGGATCGGACGGGCATCAACAGCTTTCTGATTGGCGAGGCCCTCATGCGGCAGGAAAATGTCGCCGAAGCCACAAGAATAATGATCGGAGAATGAAATGACCAAACTTACCCATCTGGATGACGGCGGCAAGGCAAGCATGGTCGATGTGTCCTTAAAAGCCGAGACCCATCGCCGCGCCGAGGCCAAAGGCCGGATTTTCATGGCCCCGGAAACGCTGAGCCTCATCGAGGACGGCGACGTAAAAAAGGGCGATGTCTTTTCCGTCGCCCGCCTCGCCGGAATTATGGCAGCTAAAAAAACTGCGGATTTAATACCGCTATGCCACCCCTTGCCGCTGCATAATATACAAGTCGAGCTTACCTGCAATAAAGCAGAAAGCTGCGTTGATATATTCGCGAGCGCAAATCTTTATGGCCGCACAGGTATCGAAATGGAAGCCTTAAGCGCCGTATCCGTCGCCGCGCTCACCATTTATGATATGTGCAAAGCCGCCGATAAAAACATGCGTATTTCTGATATACGCCTGACTCATAAATCCGGCGGAAAATCCGGCGATTTTAACGCCGATTGAAGACTTGACA
>JAJRQU010000064.1 GCA_024280095.1 Alphaproteobacteria bacterium
GCATTGGCAGCATCAAGGCCGCCATTAAAGCCGCCAAAGCCTATGATACAAGCGCCAGCACCATTGGCATTACGGTCGAATGCGATAGCCTGGCCCAGGCCGAAGATGCGGTGATTGCCGGCGCTGATCGTCTGCTGCTGGATAATATGAACAATGAGATGTTGCGCAGCGCCGTCAAGCAATATAAAGGCCGCGTCAAGCTCGAAGCCTCGGGCGGCGTGACACTTGATACCATCAAAGCCATCGCCGAAACGGGCGTCGATTATATCTCCGTCGGCCGCATCACCCAATCCGCCCCCGCCGTTGATATTGGGATGGATTATCTGGATTAGGGGGCAGCTTCCGGGACATCTTCAGGGCCATATATTCGGCCCGTCAGCCAGCCGCAGAATTTCCAGAGTATCCAGACCAGAAGGATAGATAGATAACCGTCAATAGCATAATGCCAGCCCAGATGAACCGAGCCGATTTGGATCAGGATGAGAAATATCAGCATGCCATAGCCGATATATTTACTGACCTCTCGTCCCGAGAAATAGAGCAGGGCGGCAATGGCCACATGCATACTGGGCATGGCCGAAATACCGCTGCCGATGCCCGTATCATTTTTCAGATAATCCGCCCACAGCATGTCTTGCGCGAACAAGGCAAAAATGCCAAAAACACTATCTTCATATTGTTTATCAAATGCTTTCAGGGCGTCCATCAATGGCCCGAAAATAGAATGATCGCCGACAATGTCACCGTAATAAACCGGCCCCGCAGAAGACATGAATACCGCAAGCAGCAATCCGATCAGCGGCCATGAAATAACAAAGGCAAATAAAAACTGCATCCGTTGCCGGTCAAAATGCACATTTACGATCATCCATAAAACATAAGAAAACATAATGAAGAACCACAGATTATAAACGAAATTCAACATGACGGACAAAAATGCCGTGCCAAAAATACTATGGGTAATGCGCCATGGTTCAACACCAAAATGCAGCAATCGGTCGGCCTTCATCAAGAATTCATCAAGGTAAAAAGGCTGCACCAGATGGATCGCGGATTTCATGGATGAAAATAGGGACATGAATGTTGGCAACAGAAGCATCGGTACTAAAAAAGCCAGCATATAATTGGCGTTAAGCCATCCGCTCAAAAAGTCATCTTTTACGCGGGACAACCCCCGTTCCTGATCCTCATACCCCAGATACCTGAACATATAGGACAGGCTTTTAACCAGCAGCACCAGAACAAGGCTTACCACCAGAATGCCGGCATAAAGTGATGGCTTGAAATGACTGAGAAGATCATGGGCCCACAGGGTGACATAAACCCCAATGGCCTGCGCGGCGAACAAAGACAGCAAAATAATATTGCCCTGCAATGTGGTCCGCGCCACACCCATATTACCCTTTAAAACAACCACATGATCCATGGGAAACCCGATTTTTTTATATTTATCTCCCTTAAAAAATATCGCCTATGCATTAATATTTTACAAAGATCATATTAAAAAGATTGTCTCCAGTCCTGCGATACCTAGAGTCACCTTTTCAGCCAGCGGAAATCCTTTTTCGAAAAGGCATAGAAAATCAGGAATATCCCGCTAAGGCTGGTAAAAAGGCCCAGACTTGCGGCAAATATGAGTAATAAACTGTTGAAATCAGATCGCTCATCATAATCCATAATATGCAGCATCCAGAAGAAATCAAACTGGCGCCAGATATCGGACCTTACCGTAATCACCCGCGCCAAATCCGGCGAGACATAAAGGCTGCTATTCACATCATCATCAAAATTCACCTTCCATATGGGCAAGGGCCGCCCCCGAATCTCTCCGTATTCTTCCGGGTCTGTGACATATTCAATGGACAGATATTTACCCGTCCATTGATAAGCTTTCGTGGCAATGGCAATAGCCTGCGCCTGTGATATTGGCCTGAGTAGCTGACCATTTTTGGCATTAATAAATTTTACGCCGTCCGAAAATTTAACTTCATAGGCCGCCTGACCATTACGGGAGAATAACCGAATATTGGTAATTTCCCGGCCTTCGTGCCGGGCCAGAATATCGCGCGCAGTGACAGTCACCTCAGCCGTATTTATGGGGGCGGCTTTTGCCGTTTTATGCCACAAATGATCGCCGTGCACTTCTTCGATCGGCACATAGGACATAAGGAACCCACTTAAGGTCCATACGACCAACTGAAGCCCGATAATCAATGCAAGCCATTTATGAATGCGGCGAATTATCAGTCTATAGTTCACACCATTCGACTTACTTGAACGTTGGATAGCTTTCACTGAAATTATTCCTTCATCATGGCATCACGTTTGGCTTTGAATTCATTGCCTTCGCGCCAGTTGGGAAAGCTGTCTTCCTGTGATAATTGCAAACCGATCTTGTAAATCAATTCCAAATCCTGAACCGCGCCAGTCATATCCCAGTCTTCGGAATATTCATCGCCCGGCTTATGATAACGATTGGCGGTATAATCCGCCTTTTTATCCATCAACTACTGGCGGCCATGCTTAACGCTGTTAACGCCCCGGCTAAAATATAACGCCGGCACCCCTTCCTTGGCGAGGCTAAAATGATCAGAACGATAAAATGTGCCTCTTTCCGGTTTGGGATCGGGGTTAGCAATACGCTTCTGCTTAACCACCGCCTGATCCACATAATCATCAAGGGCGGAATTACCATATCCCACGATGGTCACATCATGGGTTGGCCCATGATAGGCCAATACATCCATATTCAGCGCGGCCACGGTCTTGTTTAAGGGAACAATGGGGTTTGCGCCGTAATAGGCTGAACCGAGCAGACCTTGCTCCTCTGCAGTAACCGCCATAAACATGATGGAGCGACGCGGTTTTTGCGCGCCAGACATATAGGCATTGGCAAGTTCGATCAATCCGGCGGTACCGCTGGCATTATCCGCCGCCCCGTTATAAATCTGATCGCCTTCCAGAGAAGTATCTTTCCCCATATGATCCCAGTGGGACATATGAATGATAAATTCATCTGCCCTGTCCGTTCCCGGCAATATGGCCACAACATTATGGGACACCACGCGGCGAATTTTATTTGTTAAATCAACAGACATATTCGCCTTTAAAGATACAGGCTTGAATTCTTTCGTTGCCGCCGCTGCCGTCAGGGCCTGATAATCAAGTCCTGCATCTGCGAAGATTTTAGCCATTTTATGGCCCGGCACCCATGATTCCACGGCGACCCGTGACATATTACCGCCCGCACTTTCCAGACCGATTTGCGGGCCGGCCCAGCTTCCGGAAACGACTTCCCAAGGATAGGACGCCGGCGCTGTTTCATGAATGATAATCACGGCTTCTGCCCCCTGCCGGGCGGCTTCTTCATATTTATAAGTCCAGCGACCATAATATGTCATGGCATTCCCGGTGAAAAGGGCTGGGTCCTGCGTGGCATAGCCGGGATCATTGACCATGACGATAACTGTTTTTCCGCGCACGTCCAGTCCCTCATAGTCATTCCAGTCATATTCAGGGGCCACAATACCATAACCAACAAAGATCATTTCACTGTTGGTGACGGATTGCGCCTCGACAACGCGTTTTGTCCAGCCCATAAAGCCCGGGCCATATTCAAGTTCCCTGTCACCATCAGACGTCGTGATCGTCATGACCGCGCCGGGCGACAGAGTCACTTCAACCATATTTGCACTTTGGAAAAAGCTATCGCCATTTCCCGGCTTCAGGCCAATTTTTTCAAATTTCTGCTTAAGAAAATTAATGGTTTTTTCTTCGCCAATCGTGGCCGGCGCACGGCCTTCGAACTCATCCGAGGCCAAAATTCTAAGATTCTGTGTCAGCCGTTCTGCATCAATATTGATTACCACCTTCTCTGGCGGCTCTTTATAAAATACCGATATGGTTAAAACAACTAACAGTCCCGCCATAATCCACAGAATTTTTTTCATTATGATATCCCTTTATAAATAATTTTTCCAAAAGCTAGCACATATCAATGCCTGTAAAAAGTTCAAAATTACAGTTTTGCTTTAGGGGCCCTTAATGGCCCGTTCAAATGTTGCAGCATCGACATTACCGCCGCTGAGTAACAGACATATGGTTTTTCCGCGCACATCAATCTTGCCCGAAAGCAAGGCCGCCAATGCTGCCGCGCCGCCCGGCTCCACCACAAGTTTAAGTTTCTCCCAAGCGTATTTTACGGCGATCAGGGCTTCTGTATCGCTTATGGTCAATATTGACTTCACATATTTTTGCATGATGCTCAACGTCATTGGCCCAGGCGCATGGGTGAGCAAGGCATCACACACAGACCCGGAATGGCGGCTGTTTGACATGATCTTGCCCGCCGCAAGGGAACGCCTCACATCATCAAACCCTTCTGGCTCAACACCATATATCTCTATTGCCGGGCGCATGGATTTTATGGCCGTTGCGCAGCCGGATATCAATCCCCCGCCGCCAACGGGGCTAAAAAACTGATCAAATTCAGCCGCCATTTCCAGCCCCTGTTCCATGATTTCCAGCCCAACGGTTCCCTGCCCGCAAATGACGTGAAAATCTTCGAATGCCGGCACAATAACCGCGCCATATTTTGCCGCAATATTTTTGGCAATTTCTTCACGACTTTCGGTTTCCCGGTCATATTCAACAACTTCCGCGCCATAAGCAATGGTGTTATCCCGTTTCATCACCGGCGCATCTGACGGCATGACGATGATGGCTTTAAGACCCAGAATTTTTGCCGCAGCGGCCACGCCCTGCGCATGGTTTCCCGATGAAAAAGCCACAACGCCGCGCGACTTCTCCTCAGGCGTTAATTGACATAACCGATTATAGGCCCCGCGAAATTTAAAGGCCCCGACCCTTTGTAAATTTTCAGGTTTGATAAATACGCGCGCCCCGAGCCGTAAAGAAAGCGGTATTGATTCCATAAGCGGCGTTTTTACCGCAACGCCTTTCACACGCTTTGCCGCGTCCTGAATATCTTGTAACGAGGGTAAAGCCGGGGCATCCATGCGAAATCTCCATGATATTTCGTATTATTTCCATGATATTTTTTTATTATTTATAGGCCTTTCTGGACAGAATAAAACAAAAATGTAAAATGGCCTTTCAGGAAATTATCAAGGTCACAGATGATATGCAGAATTTTACAGCAATCACTATTTTAACCGGATCAGTTTTTCTATCAACCTTGTGCATGACCAAGGCTCAGGAAATGGACTTGATGCTGAATGACGTCGCCCAAGATGGCGACAATTATATTTATGTCGCCCAAGATGACGATGGGGATGATACTGATATGATTTTAGATGATATTGATATGATTTTACGTGATTATCATGTGATTTCCTTGGAAAAACAGTCGGAAGTATCCCTTCATGTTGGTTTTGATTATACCCAAGGCGATTATGGCAACCTGACAAAAACTAGAATGTTTTATATGCCCGTATCACTCAATTATACAGTTGAGGCATGGCGCTTTCGTGTCAGCAGTGGATATGTTAGCGTCATAGGCGAAGAGAATATTATCCCCGGCATTGGGTTTGCGACCCTGCTAACTGACCCCTCTGAAGGTGATATTGGCCAAGGCAACGATAACGGCATTGGCGATATTTTCCTTAGCACGACCTATGCCTTTAATGAATTAAGAGCAGATAATTTATATTTTGATATTACCGCACAGATTAAAATTCCCACCACAGGCGTAGGCAAAGGTTTAAGCACAGGGAAAACGGACTTTAGCCTGCAGTTCGGCATGACTAAAATAATAGGAAACTTCTTGCCATTTGCCACATTTGGCTATCGTTATGTTGGCAAAACAGAATATTATGATCTGCAGAATATCTGGTTTGCATCGCTCGGCATGGCCTATTACCTTAACCGTGATATAACATTAGGCTTGTCCTATGACCTAAGAAAATCAGTTAACGTCAACACAGCCAACCTGCAAGAGCTACAAGTCTATACGGATTATATATTTTCAGAAAATTGGGGCGCGTATTTTTATGGCATAGCGGGATTAAGTGACAGCAGCCCAAATATCGGCGGTGGTTTTCAGTTAAAATATAATTTTTAGAGAAAAGAATCTTGCTCATCCCCTCAATTTTTATGGGGCTCAATATTCTATTTTTTATCCATCGCATGAATATCATTAAGAATTTCTTTTGCTTCCATGCTGCCGTTCCGAGCCGCCTCATTCAACCATAATTCGGCTAGAGTGGTATTTTTTTCAGTCCCTTCCCCAAAGGCATACATTAAACCTGTGACCAATTGCGCATCACGCATACCTTGTTGGGCAAGAGACAGACAAAGACGATGTGCATAAGAAAATTTTGAACTTACGAATGCCGCCAGGCATGCTTTTTCAGATGCTGGATTTTCAATCTTAACCATTTCCAGCGGGGCATTTGTCCGCGTGGCGGCCTGCGATACAGCCGCCGTCATGACAAAAACGGCACTTGAAATTAAAAGAACTAATTTATTCACCATCAGAAAGACCCTTACCCTATTAACAATATTTCCGCATATAAGCGGCCCTGCTCATGACTAAGCAATTTATAGGCCAAACTAATTTTACTCTTAAATATCAATGCATTATCAACCAGAGCAAAAGAAATGAATCATAAATATGATAAAACTGTATCAAATTCTTTACAGTTTGTTAATAGATTGTGTCATTTTGGGATAATGGGCTCAAATTGACGCCAGAAAGCTGCCAAAAAAGAACGGATTATTTCAAACGTATCACTTTGATAATAGTTCTTTTCGTAGGGACAATCATATTAAACCCCCCGATCGCACCTTTTTTAATGATAACCTCGAATTTTCCTTTTGGAAGACGAATTTTACGGCCATCTTTTTGTTTCCAAACCTGACCGTTTTCCATGAATAAAACGAATTTTTCTGTTGCCGTATAAGCTGACTTTTTAACCTTTAAGGTAATTTTTTTCAGGTCTTTCTCTTCGTCTTTCTTTTGTTTTACCCGTACGGCCTTCACAGGCGATTCCCGCAATTGTGTTTTACCAAAACCAGCGATTTTCTCCTGCTTGGTTGGTATCACTTTCTGAATGACCTCTGAACTTCCAGATATATTTTTTGCTGCGGAATCAAAACAAGCCAAACGGCGGGTATCATCAATAATTTTTGCGCATTCCAACATGGCATTCGGCGGCGCGGCATGAGCCGGACTTTGGGCCAAAATAATACTGCCTGAGAATATAAAGAATATTGCGGCTTTGTTGATCATCATGTCTTCCCTCGAGGTTATATATTTTCTGAGCTTGATAGTCCCTTATTTGGTTATAGTGTAATTGGCACCTGTCAGTTTTACCAAGCTTTTTTACGATTAATATTTTTTTCGATTCAATAAACATCCCCTCTGCCAAGCAGCGGGGTATTTATCCTCTTTGAATTCCGCTCAAGCGCCGCTAGAGGCTGCGCTCCCGTTGGTCACTAGTCGTCGCTTCACTCCTTCAATCTCGCCCCAAGGGGCGGGGAATAAATCCCCTACGAGATTCAAAAACAACCTTTAAATTCACAATAAAATATCGACAAAAATCAAAATGATAATATATACTTGCTGATATGCCACAATATCAATTTGTCTTAGCAAGGATTTAAGCTATGCCCCAATATCGTTCAAAAACATCAACCCATGGCCGGAATATGGCCGGCGCGCGGGCATTATGGCGGGCAACAGGTGTTAAGGATGAGGATTTCGGCAAGCCGATCATCGCAGTGGTCAATAGCTTCACCCAATTTGTGCCGGGCCATGTCCATTTAAAAGACCTTGGTCAAATGGTTGCGCGGGAAATTGAAAAACATGGCGGCATTGCCAAGGAATTCAATACCATAGCCGTGGATGACGGGATTGCCATGGGCCATGATGGTATGCTTTACTCTCTGCCCAGCCGTGAAATTATCGCCGATAGCGTGGAATATATGGTCGAGGCCCATTGCGCGGACGCCATAATCTGTATTTCCAACTGTGACAAAATCACCCCCGGCATGTTAATGGCGGCGCTCCGGTTGAATATTCCGGCAATTTTTGTCTCTGGCGGGCCCATGGAAGCTGGCAAGACAAGCAGCATAAATCATAAACTGGATCTTGTGGATGCCATTATCATGGGCGTTGACCCAACGGTAAGTGATGAGATCGTTGAAGAGGTCGAGCGCGAGGCCTGCCCCACTTGCGGGTCATGTTCCGGCATGTTTACCGCCAACAGCATGAATTGCCTGACAGAGGTTTTGGGAATGTCTTTGCCCGGCAATGGCACTTTGCTCGCCACCCACGCCGACAGAAAGGAATTATTCCTCAAAGCCGCAAGAATCATCACCAAAAACACCAAAGCTTATTATGAAGATGATGACCATTCTGTTCTGCCAAGATCCATTGCAAATTTCAAAGCCTTTGAAAATGCCATAACACTTGATATTGCTATGGGTGGGTCGACCAATACCGTGCTTCATCTGCTGGCCGCTGCGCAGGAGGGTGAGGTTGATTTCACCATGGATGATATTGACCGGCTCTCGAAAAAAGTGCCCAATATCTGCAAACTTGCCCCGGCCACGCAAGAATATCATATGGAGGATGCCCACCGGGCGGGCGGCATCATGAGCATTCTGGGGGAATTGGAAAAAGGCGGCCTTCTCCACCGCGACTGCGGCACTGTCAGTGGCAACAGCATCGCGGAACTCATTCAGAAATATGATATTACCCGCACGACCGATGATGACATACTGACCTATTTCAGAGCCGCACCGGGCGGCGTTAGAACCACCGAAGCCTTCTCTCAAAACCGCCGGTATACGACCCTTGACCTTGACCGCAAAGGCGGCTGCATTCGTTCCGTGGAAAACGCCTATAGCCAAGACGGCGGGCTTGCCGTTCTGCAGGGGAATATCGCCCTTGATGGCTGCATCGTTAAAACCGCCGGCGTGGATGATGAAAATTTAACCTTCACCGGCCCCGCCCGGCTGTACGAAAGTCAGGAGGATGCTGTTAAAGCCATCACAACCGGCAAGGTACAAGCCGGAGACGTCGTTATTATTCGTTATGAAGGCCCCAGGGGCGGCCCCGGCATGCAGGAAATGCTCTATCCCACATCATACTTAAAAGCCATGGGGCTAGGCAGTAAATGTGCGCTGGTCACGGACGGGCGTTTTTCCGGCGGCACATCGGGCTTAAGCATTGGTCATGTTTCCCCGGAGGCGGCTTCCGGCGGGGCGATTGCATTGGTTGAAAATGGTGATGTGATTGACATTGATATTCCCCGCAGGGTCATCCGCATCGACATTTCCGATCAGGAACTTGCAAGACGCCGAAAACTCATGAATGCCAAGGGCGAAGATGGCTGGAAACCAACAGCCCCCCGCCCTCGAAAAGTTTCAAAGGCCTTGCAGGCCTACGCCCTGATGGCATCATCAGCTGATAAGGGGGCTATTAGAGATATTTCCAACCTAGAAATCCGGAAAAATTCGCATAAGTAAAAAATTATCAATCAAAAACCTTTAAGGCTTGGGAAAGATGTTTGGCTATCTGATGATTACTTTGACCGGATTTCTTTAAACTATACAGGCCTTTCTTATATTCTTCTTTGGCCTTATCCGGATCATTCTGTCTTTTATACATCGCGCCAAGTCTATAATGGGCATAAGCGACCGTAACCGAGGGTTTGGAAGAGTTTATGATCTTTCGATATAGTTTTTTTGCTTCTTCATATTGCTCAAGGATAACCATTTTATCGGCAATTATAATATGATCAGATTGCTCAAAAGCCAAAGTCGGTTGCACCACCCCGAAGAAAAGTGATGCTCCTAAAAATACTATACTAAAGTTACGCCATACTCTCATTTATTCATCCGCCTGTTTAAAAGTTACCATCGTTATTTTTACGATTTAAGCTTTTATAATCCCTAATATTTTACGCGCAATTAAAAAATGGAAGATTTTGATTCAAAAAATGTTAAATTAAACCTTAAATTCCATCAATCATTGAGCTTTCGTAATAATTAACATAAGAATCTGAATATAAAATGAATGATAACTCATATCCTGCATCACATCATAAACCGCATTCATTAATGCGCGTCCCATACCTGTTGTTAACCATATTAATTTTCCTGTATTCTCCCCATGTCTTTGCCGAAAAAACCATGGAGAAAAACCTCCCACAGAAAAACCTTAAGCCCAAAATAGGTCTTGTCTTAAGCGGCGGCGGCGCGCGGGGCGCAGCCCATATCGGGGTGTTAAAAATATTGGAAGAGATGGATATTGCCGTAGATATGATCGCTGGCACCAGTATGGGCGCCGTGGTAGGCGGCCTTTATGCCTCTGGTTATACGGCCCTTGAAATTGAGAAAATTGTCCATGATATTGACTGGCAAAATATATTTGACGATCGCACCGAGCGCAAAGATATGCAATTTCGCCATAAAAGATCTGACGATGACCGGCTCATGGATTTCAAACTCGGCTTTAAAGGTGGAAAAATCGCTTTCCCAAAGGGATTGATTAAAGGTCAGAAACTTCTACTACAGTTAAAACAACGAACTTATCCGGTTCAAAATATCAAAAATTTTGACGATCTGCCCATTCGTTTTCGGGCCATCGCAACAGATATAGAAACGGGAAAGGCCGTCATATTAAAAAAAGGCGACCTGGGCCTTGCCCTGTTTGCCAGCATGTCAATTCCGGCTCTGATGCCGCCGGTAGAACTGGATGGGCGTCTGCTGGTCGATGGCAGTCTGGCCAATAATGTACCTATTGATATAGTCCGGAATATGGGGGCAGATTTTATCATTGTGGTTGATGTGGGCAGCCCTCTCCTGACAAAAGAAAACATAACATCTGTCTTGAGCGTAACAGACCAGTTAATCCGCCTTCTGGGCCATAATAATTCTTTGCGCCAAATAAACGCTCTGAAAAAATCAGACCTTGATCATATTATTATCCGCCCGGATTTGGCCAATTTCACAAATGGCGACTTTATGAAGATAACCGAGGCTATTCCAAAAGGCGCCATCGCCGCCCGTAAATTTAAAGAAAAATTGAGCCAATATGCCAATACGAACAATATACAATTGATCACAAAGAAATTGCCCCCTGTTATAGAATTTGTCCGTATCGAAAATGACACTAATCTATCTGATCAAATGATATTGCGGCATCTAAAAATCAAAACGGGGTTGCCTCTGTCGCCTGAAGAACTCAATAAAAAAATAGCAAAAGTATATGGCCTGGAGGCATTTGAACGCGTTTCCTATGACCTCATTACCGAGGATGGGAAAACAGGTGTTTTGATTAAAGCAAAGGCAAGCTCCATTGGCAAAAATCATATTCGTTTCGGCCTGTTATTATCCGATAATCTAAAAGGCGATAGCAGCTATAGCCTGCTGTCCAGCCTGACAATGACTGAGGTGAATGACCTTGGCGCTGAACTGCGGTTTGACGCGGAAACAGGGGAAAAATTATTACTCGCCGGAGAATATTATCAACCGCTTAACATCGTCTCTAACCTGTTCATTTCAGGGAAGGCTTCCATCGGCGCGAGAAATAGTTCAGTCTTTGAAGATGGCACAATCACAGAGGAATTACGCGTTTCTGCCATCGATTTTAGTGCCTTTGGCGGTTTGTTACTGGGCACATGGGGCGAAATTAAAGCCGGGATGAGCCGGCAATGGATTAAAGTTCGTGAAAATGATGGAAGCTTTTCATTCTTTAGCGGAGAAAGATTCGTCTCTTCCGCCATAATTGCTCAATTAAACGTCGATACATTTGACCGTATTAGCTTCCCCAAGGACGGGCTTAGGGTATCCATGACCTATTACGGCGCCCGAAAAATTCTTGGCGGAAATAACGAATTTAATCTTTTTCAAGCCGGGGGACGATATGTCAAAAGTTTTGGTAAAAACACATTGGATTTTGCCTTTGCGGCAGGGGCAACCTTCAGTCGCGACGGCCAAGTGCCTTCTGCCTTTTCAATGGGGGGTTTTCAATTCATGTCTGGTCTTGCGAAGGAACAGATCACCGGTGCCTTCCTTGGTTATGGCGCAATCCGTTATCATAGACAGTTAACAAAAGAACAGCTTAATGTTATTGATTTACCCATTTATATCGGCGCATCACTCGAAGCGGGCAACGTTTGGAATAATAAAAATGATGTGAATTTTCGGTCCTTGATTTTTGCCGGAAGCGTCTTTCTTGGCATAGATAGTCCCATTGGGCCAATATATTTAGGATTTGGTATGACAGATCGTAATGAGCAATCCCTGCATTTCTCATTAGGGCAATCTTTTTAATTCAAAGAACGATAGAATCAGCTTCTAACAACAATAATTTATCCTATATTTCGATGAATGACCCTCCGTTTTTGAGGATCATACCCCTCATCATTTCCCTTAACATCTTAAATAAGCCTCTTCCAATAATTGACTTACATCATACTTAAATCCTGATGCATACCTTATAATTGGTCAATTAAAACACATCATTCAATTAATTTAATACATTAATTATATCAATTAAAATACTATAATTGCTTAATTTTTTTATTTTATAGAAAATTTTTCATTGCTAAAATATACATTTTTTATTAACATACCGAATGGTCGGTTAATTAATTATGCAGCCAAAAATAAGGACATTTAACAAAACAGCCCGCCCAAGGAGAAAGATATGTCGCCAATAGAAGCATGGGGAATGTTTTTTGTAAGCAAAGGCAAGCCGCTGGAAAAACGCGGCTTTCTCATCGATGATATTTCCGATGAGGATGTGGTCGTAAAAGTTGCAGGATGTGGTCTTTGCCATACGGATTTGGGATTTATCTCCGGCGCGGTAGGCACCAAGCATGATCTGCCCTTGATCCTTGGCCATGAAATTAGCGGCACAGTTGAATTTGCCGGAAAAAATTATCAAAGTCTTTTGGGGAAAAAAGTCATCATTCCGGCGGTTCTGCCCTGCGGGGAATGTGTGCTGTGCAAGTCAGGGCGTGACAATATCTGCCAACATCAATTAATGCCGGGCAATGATTTTGATGGTGGTTTTGCCAGCCATATCAAAGTCCCTGCCCGTTTCCTGTGTCAGATACCTGATAATCTTGGGGATTTCAAACTGCAGGATATGTCTGTCATCGCCGATGCCATCACAACCCCTTATCAATCCATGATCCGCAGCGGCTTACAGAAAGATGATTTGGCTATCGTCATTGGCACGGGCGGCGTCGGGTTATATATGGCCCAGCATGCCCATAATATGGGCGCAACGGTCATTGCACTGGATATTGACGAGACAAAAATTACCGCCGTTAAACAACAGGGCGCTGATTTTGGTATCTGCACCGCAGGCATGGACAGCCGCGATATAAAAAGCCATATCCGCGCGCTGGTTAAGGAACATAAGCTGCCCAAATATCAATGGAAGATATATGAAACCAGCGGGTCGATAGCGGGTCAAAATGTGGCCTTTTCTTTATTAACTTTTGCCGGAACGCTTGGCATTATTGGCTTCACCATGGGTAAATTAGAATTACGCCTAAGCAATATCATGGCCTTTGATGCTGACATATTTGGCAATTGGGGCTGTAGTCCAAAATATTATCCGGCGGTCGTCAAGGGCGTTTTGGACGGCAGTATCAACTTGCGGGATAATATAATTGAATACCCCCTATCCCAATTAAACGACGTTATCACACTGGCCAATGCCCATAAATTGAGCCGCCGGGCCATTATGGTTCCAGATCAGGATTAATGAAAATGACATATCAAACTCTTGAAATAATTGAAAAATATGACCGTCAGGTTGCCGAAATAGCTCTCATTGATCCGCCGGCGAATATCCTGACCAAAGCCATGATGGCGGAAATTAGAAATTTCCTGAAAGATGACCTGAATAACCCGAACCGAAAAATCATAATTTTTACGGGGGCCGGAAATCATTTCAGTTTTGGGGCAAGTGTTGAAGAACATACCGCCGAGGTGGTGGATGACATGCTGCCCGGATTTCATTTGATGATCGGCGATATTCTGTCCCACCCCGTTCCGACTTTGGCGAAAGTATCCGGCCTGTGCCTTGGCGGCGGCTTTGAACTGGCCATTGCCTGCGGCATGATATTTGCGGATGAAAAATCAAAATATGCGGTGCCGGAAATCCAGCTTGGGGTCTTCCCTCCGGTGGCCGCGGTCTTGCTTCCTTTTCTGGGCAATGGCGTCATGGCGGTGCATATGCTGCTGTCGGGTGCCAAAGTGACCGCGCGGGAAATGCAAGACGCCGGCCTTGTTAATCACATTACCAATGGCGCGGATTTAGATCAATATGTTGATGAATATCTTGAGCAGAATATCCTGCCCCATAGTGCCAGCAGTTTGCGATTTGCCAATCGGGCCGTGCGGATGAGCATAAATACCCACTACCGTCAGCATATCTGCGATCTTGAACGTTTGTATCTGAATGAATTGATGAACAGCTATGACGCCGTCGAAGGCATCAATGCTTTTCTGGCAAAAAAACCACCCATATGGAAAAATAATTAAGCCCCAATAAGAGAAAGCAGCGCAGAAATAGAAAGTATTGGTTATGAACATTTTGAAATCTGATATTGAGCTCGGAGAATTCACGCCCAATGTCGGGGTTATGTTTCTTAACAACAGGGATGCCTATGGGGCATCACCAGCTTTCGCAGAGCGCCGTTCCGGTGACTATAAATATTGGTCATGGTCTGAATTAACCCGGGATATAATTTCTCTTTCCGCCCATTTGCTCCGCAGCGGCCTTGACCCTGAAGATGACAAGCTGAGCCGGGTTATATTCATTGCAGGCAATACGTATCGCAGGTTAGTGGCTGAAATGGCTGTCATGAGCTGCGGACTGGTGAGCGTGCCAATTTTCGCCAAATATCCCAATCCATTAATGGAGGATTTAATCAAATTCTCCGAGGGGGCCATGCTGATCAGTGACTCGCCCGAAAAAATAGCTTCTTTGAAGGCGGATTGCCTGCCTGAAAGATTACTTCTGTTATCTCCAAAGGCAGAGGGGGCGGATATCGATGCCGAAGAACTTACTTTCTTTGATGACGCCGCTGCCCATAAAACAAGCCCGGAAACAATTGATAATATAGAGAAAATTTTCCAGAATGTCGCCCCGTCCCAATTAGCTATGATCATGTATACATCTGGCACGAGCGGCTTTCCCAAGGGTGTCCAGCTTCATCACAGCAACATCATGAGCCAGCAAAAGGCCTTGGAATTATTATGGCACCCGAAGCCAAAAATGCGGTTTCTATGCTATCTGCCGTGGCACCATAGTTTTGGCGGCCTGTTTGAACGGTTTTTTGCGCTTCATTCCGGTGGGTGCCTTGCCATTGATGACAGCTTTGGCAAGGATATAGACCGATTGCTTGAAAATTTCTCTGTGATCAAACCTCATGTCTATTTCAGTGTTCCTGTGATCTATCAGGCGATTATCGGCAAGATTCTCACCTCTGAAAAAGCCGAAAAAGATTTCTTCCATGATGATCTGAAATTTATCTTCACCGCTGCGGCCCCCTTGCCGCTCAGCACCTCTGACGTCTTTCGCAAAATGAATATCCCTGTCCTCGAGGCATGGGGGCTGACCGAAACATCGCCCTGCTGCACATTGACCGATTTTAGCATGGATCGAATCCCGGGCATTGTCGGCTTTCCCATTCCGGGCGTTGAACTTACCCTTGGCGCGGATAACGAGCTTCTTGTGCGCGGCGCAAATGTCATGAGCGGCTATTTTCATAACGAGCCCGCCACCAAAAAAGCCCTCACCAAAGGCGGCTGGTTCCATACCGGCGACATTGGTGACATTACGCCGGACGGGGTTAAAATAATCTCCCGCAAAGAAAGAATGTTTAAACTGAGCAACGGCGAAAAGCTATTTCCCGCAAATATTGAAGAAAATGTCTGCCGGCGCTGTAAATTTGTTAAATATGCCTATGTTTTTGGCTCCGGGCAGAAAAACCCCTTCATGCTGATATTCCCCAATTCAGAATTGATGGCGGCCAGCCTGCGCAACCAAATGGATGATCCGGTGTGCAAGTTCCCCGGCGATTGTCAAAGCCTGTCACACTGCTTATCAAGCTGCGTGGAAGAGATCAATAACTATCAATTAACCGGTTTTGAACGTATCGGCAAAGCATTGGTTATCCAGCGGGAATTAACGCTGGAAGAGAATGAATTAACGCCGTCCTTTAAACTTATTCCCCGGCGGATAGAAGAAAAATATAAACCCTATATCGATGCTATGCAGGCCGAAGATTATGACAATCTTCCGCCAGATGCCTTTGTAATTATATTGGAGTAGGCCTATGAAAACCCATTATGGCATCATTGGATTTGGCCCCGTTGGCCGTGTTTTCGCCGCCCATCTGCTGCAGGCCGGGCACCGGGTTTCTGTTTTATACCGCAACCCAAATGTGGCCATTGCCATGCGCGGACATCCCCTTGGCGTCCAAGGTGAACTTACGGCCTCAGCGCAGGTAACGGATCTTTATTCCAATCTGCAGGATTTTCTTGATACGGATATGAAGGTGATCCTGATCTGTACAAAAAGCGCGGATTCATTGACCCTGTTAAAAGAAATAAAAACAATGAACTACCGAGAAGATATCATCTTCTTATCTTGTCAGAATGGTCTGGATACCGAACATCAAATCAGTGATATCTTTGGTCCCGGGCATACCCTTCGCATGTCGGTAAATATGGGCTGCGGCAAATCGTCCGAAAATATGGTGCGGGTCAGCTTTGCCATGCGGCATTATTTATCTTTGATGCCGGATATTGATGCGACCCTCATTCATCAGATTGCAGCAGATTTTACCAATAGCGGGCTGGATCTAGAGGTACGCGAAGATTACCGCACCGAGGTCTTTAAAAAAGCCCTGCTCAATTCCTCCCTTGGCAGCCTGTGCGCCCTCACCCGTAAAACCATGAGCAATGTCATGCGCCGCGCGTATATGCGAAAAATGGTGGCCCAGATTGTCGGCGAAGGCATCCGCATCGCCCAGGCCATGAATATCCACATCACGGATGATTTTCTGGAAGATGCCCTCAGTTATCTTGAGAAAGGCGGCAATCACAAGCCATCAATATTAATTGACATCGAGAATAATAAAGTCACCGAAAATGAATATATGTGCGGAAAATTAACCCATTATGCCGAACAATACGGGGTCGAGGTGACCCTGATCCCGATCATCTATAATCTCATCAAAACCACTGAAAGTCCAAAATGAATAGAATTAAAGCCATAGGCGTGGTTGGCGCCGGAACAATGGGGGCGGCCATTGCCCAGCATTTTCTGATGAAAAATCTGTCCGTGACCCTTTTGGATCAATCCGAAGACAGCATAAAGCGCGGCAAAAAAACCATCGCTGATTCTTTGGAAGAGGCCATGAAACGCCGGATCATCAGCGAAGAAGGCTTTGATAAGATCATGTCAAACCTGATCTGCACCACCGACCAATCTGCGCTTAAAGATGCGGATTTGGTGGTTGAGGCCATTTTTGAAGATTTGACCGCAAAGCAGAATTTATTTGGCGCCCTTGAAGCGATCGTTCGCCCTGACTGCATTCTTGCGTCCAATACGTCATCTTTTCTGATCAAAGATATTGCAAAGGGGGCGGCGCATCCGGAACGCATTATCGGGGTTCATTATTTTTATCATGCGGCAAAAAACAAATTGGTGGAAATCATTCCCGGCCCCAAAACCGACGAGGCACTTGTTACCGATCTGGTGAATTTTTATGGTTATCACGGAAAGATTCCCATCATCGTCAAGGATGCCCCGGGCTTTGCCATTAATCGCTTCTTTGTGCCCTGGCTCAATGAGGCGGCCCGCCTGCTCGAAGAAGGCTGCGGTAGCATCAAATTCATTGATGACGTCGCCCGCAAAGTCTTTGGCATCGGCATGGGGCCTTTCGCCCTGATGAATGCCACGGGGGTTCCCATCGCCATGCATGCCGCCGATGGTCTGGCCTCAAAGCTTGGGGATTTTTATAAACCGGCCCGAATACTCGTCTCACAAGTGCAATCGGGTAACCTTTGGGATGAAACGGACACAACGGTCCTCAACAATGGAGCCAATGACGAAGAAAAAGTCACCTCCCGCCTGCTGGCCTCTGCCCTTGGCATTGCGGCCCAAATGGTCAGTGAAGGCGTGGTGGATGCCACCTCCAATGACCTTGGTACCCGCGCGGGGCTGCGCTGGCCTATGGGGCCATTTGAACTGATGAATAAAATTGGCGTGGCTAAGGTTGGCACTATGGTGAAGGATTTATTCGCAGTTTGGCATATGCCATTACCTGAATTTGCCTTCGGCGGGGGACCTAAATTTGCCTTCGGCGGGACAGATGCGGTTACGCTGGAATGGGTGCGCGCAGAAACCCGGGGTGACACAGGATTTATTATCTTTAACCTGCCGGATCGGATGAACGCCCTTGGCGAACTTGTGGTTCGTCAACTGGATGAATGTTTTTCCAAACTCGATCAAGACCCAGACCTCAAACGCCTATTTATTTTAGGACAAGGCAAGGCCTTTGTCGCTGGCGCGGATATTAAATTTTTCCTTGATGGCATTGCGTCAAATGACCTGGAGCGCATTCAGAGATTTACCGAATTTGGTCAGAAGACTTTGACTAAAATTCAAAATTCCCAAAACAACATCTGCGCCTTTGTTGATGGTTTGACATTGGGCGGCGGCTTGGAACTGGCCCTCGCCTGTGATTATCGCATTGGAACAAAGAACACTGTTATGGCCTTTCCGGAAACCGGCATTGGTATATATCCCGGCCTTGGCGGCACCCAGCGCACAGGCCGATTGATCGGCAAAGGCATGGCAAAATTTCTGGTGGCAACGGGACAGTTTCTGGATAGTAAAAAAGCCAGCCAATATGGCTTGCTTGATCAAGTGATCGCGCCGCTTTATGATTTTCATGACTTGGCAGATATCTCCCTTGATAAAAAACAAGCCGGCAAAATTGACCAAAGCGAGATTGAGGCTCTATTTGCCGATTTTGATGGCACATTCACCGCCGACCACCCCTTTGCAAAAATCCTGTCCCGCAAGGCCCCCATCGCCCTTGCCGCCGCCATGAAGCTTATAGATGACGGCGCAAAAATGAGCCTTGAGGATGGCCTGAAACTTGAACTTTCCGGCCTGAAGGAAATTTTCTCCACCCGCGATGCCGCCCATGGCCTCAGCAGTGTGATCGAAGGTTTCAAACCAGAATTTACGGGGGAATAGACCATGTTAAACCGCCTTCAGAATAAAGTTGCCATCATCACCGGGGCCGGGCAAGGCATCGGAGCCGCCATCAGCAGGCGGCTTGCTCAAGACAGTGATAGCCGCTGAACCTTGAATCTCCGTCCCTTAATTTTCCCCTCGACCATGTGTCGCAAGGCATCTTTTGCC
>JAJRQU010000065.1 GCA_024280095.1 Alphaproteobacteria bacterium
AACGCCCACATCCCACGGGCCAATGTCACTATCATTATTGACAAGCGTCACATGCTCTGGCGGCACGCCCAGTTCTTCCGAGACAATCTGGCTGATGACCGCATCAATGCCCTGACCAATTTCAGACGCGCCCGTAATAACAGTAACCCTTGCATAATCATCCATTTTCAGGATTGTGCCGCAACCGTCCGATTTGTGAATTTTTGCGCCGCCCGCATTATGGATTGAACTGGCCAAACCAATGCCGCGCTTGTAACGGCCTTCTTCCGTGCGCTCTTCGGTATATGTTTTATGCTTGTTAACATAATCCGATGCTGCCGCCGCCGTGGTCAGACATTCCGCCAGAACGCATTCCCGAAGATAGGATTTTTGCGGCGTCACTTCGCCTGATTTTTGCGCATTTTTCAAATGAAATTCGATTGGATCCATGCCATGTTTTTCAGATAATTCTTCCGCAAACATATCCATATGCTGCGCCGTGGCATAGGTCATCTGCACATTGCCGTAACCGCGAAAAGACCCGGCATAGGCATTATTGCTATAGACCGCCTGCGCCTTGAAATCGATCACGGGCACGCGGTAATGACCGGAAACTGTCCGCATCATAATCACCGGCACCGTTGGCCCCCATGAGGTATAAGCTCCGTTATCCATCAAGACGTCCGCCGACCTGAAGGTTAAAATACCGTCCGATGTACAGCCTGACCGCAAATGTATTGCGGCGGGCTGGCGGGTTGGGGAATTGATAAATTCCTCTTCCCGGTCAAACAAAACTTTCACCGGGCGACCTGTTTTCTGGGCCAGAATCGCCGCCACCGGCTCGTAAGGATAAACATCCAGTTTTGCGCCGAATGATCCCCCAGTGGTCGGCTGGATCACCCGAATGTCGCCGGGGTCAATGCCCAGCGCCGGCGCCAGATCCATTTTGTAATTATAAGGATATTGGGTCTGGGAATAGATGGTCAATTTGCCGTTATGATCAAAATCCGCAATGGCGCAAGAGGTGCCCATGCAGCAATGGGTGACATAATGCACATTAAAAACATGATCCAGAATGATGTCTGATCCGGCCTCGGCTTCTGCCAGATCACCGTGCTTGAATTCAAAATTCAGGCTTTTATTACCGGGGAAATTTTCCTGTATCTGGGGCGCGCCCTTCTTCAGGCCATCTTTGGCTGAAAATACGCCGGGCAGGTCTTTATAGCTGACCTTGATTAATTTTATGGCGGCGGCGGCGATGGCTTCGCTTTCGGCGGCAACAGCGGCCACTTCATCCCGCTCGCAAAGAACCTTTGATTTCAGCGGGGCGTTATCCTTGACAAACCCCAGCTTCAAATCCGGCGTATCCTTGGCCGTGATCACCAGATGAACGCCCGCAAGCTTTTCGGCTTCGCAGGTATCTATGCTGATAATCTCGGCATGGGGGCGGCCGGCGTGGAGTATCTTGCCGTAAAGCATCTGCGGCAGCACCATATCGTTGATATAACGGGTCTTGCCAATGGCCTTGGCCGGTGCATCGGGTTTTTTAATCCGCTTGCCGATCATGCTGGTTTTTTCAATATATTTAAAGGCGACATTTTCAGCCATGTTCAAGTCCTTTGTTTTCATTCAGGCCAACCACGGCGGCAACCGCATCCAGAACCTTGGTATATCCTGTACAGCGGCAGATATTCCCCTCAAGCCCCCGTTTCATCTCTTCTCGGGTTAATTCCGGATTTTGTTTCACCAGATAATTGGCCTGTATGATCATGCCCGGCATACAAAATCCGCATTGCACCGCCCCGTGATCCACAAAGGCCTGTTGCATGGGATGCAGGGCGTGCCCCTCTTGCATACCTTCGATGGTCATGACCTCGCGGCCCTGAAGATCCACCGCCATCATCAGGCAGCTATTGATGGTCCTGCCGTCCACTTCGATGGTGCAGGCGCCGCATTCCCCCTCGCCGCAGGCATATTTTGTGCCCTTAAGGTCAAGGCCGTCGCGCAAAAGATTAAGCACCGTCATCTCTGCCGGAACCTCGATATTCACGGGCCTGCTGTTCAGGGTAAAATCCAGTTTAATTTTGACAGACATTATTCAAAAGCTCCTCTGTAAATACGCCGATCAGGTGAGTGCGGTACCATTTTGTCGCCCGAATATCATCAATGGGCGAAACATCCTGCCGGGCGGCGGATACAGCCGCCCTGATCACGTCCTGATTTAAAATTTTCCCCTCAAGCGCAGCCTCTGTCAATTTGCCGCGCAGAGCTGTTGGCCCCACGGCACCAAAAGCGACCCGGACATTCTTTAGCGTTCCCTCTGTTAATTCGCCGCCGATCCCTATAGAGACCGTTGAAATTTCAAGCGCCGGGCGCGGGCCGGATTTACGGAAAAATCCGATGGAATTTTCCGGCGGCACATCAAAGATCACGGCGGTCAAAAGCTCGTCATCCTGAGCCATATTCCTGCCGGGGCCGGTGAAAAATTCATCCAAAGGCACATGTCGTATCTCTATTCTATCGCCCTGCCATCTGGCCAGTTCCACAGCGGCCCCCAGCACCAGAAACGGGATAATCATGTCACCAGCCGGCGAGGCGTTACAAATATTGCCGCCGATGGTCGCCGCATTGCGAATCTGTTCGCTGGCAAAATGATTGGCGGCCTGACATAAAATACCCGCATGGTTTTTCAGCATGGGGTTGCCGCGAATTTCCGAGACGGTCACCAGACTGCCGATCCTGATTTTGCCGTCTTTTTTCGTGCCGGCTATTTTCGTAACGGTATTCAGACCTTCAATATGCTGAATATTCATCAATGTGGCTTTATATGATCGCTTGCCCCCGGTGATTTGAGGCGTAAGGTCCGTTGCCCCTGCGACAATAGTCACCGGCCCGCCTGCCAAGGCTTCCAGCGCATCATCAAGCTGATTTGGGGCAATATATCTTTCAATTTCTGACATCATTTGTCCTTGTCTTAGAACTTAATCGGTTCTTGGTAATAGCCATAAACGTCAACCAGCTTACTGGTGATTTCGCCAACAGTGGCATAGGCCTTCACCGCCGCTACAATGGCGGGCATGACATTATGTCCGGCTTCGGCATCTGCCTTGACCTGATCAAGGCTGCGGTCAACTTCTGCTTGATCGCGCTCGGCCTTCACCCTGTTCAGATTCTCAATCTGCTGATCCGCATCGCGGTTGTCATAGGGGTGAAATTCCACCTCGTTTTCTTATTCATCGGTTTTGTAGCAATTCACCCCCACTTTGGGGAAAGCGCCGGACTGAAGATCCTTTTGCATGCCGTAAGCCTGCGCGGAAACCTTGGCCTGAATGGTGCCTTCGGAGACCATTTTGACGATGCCGCCTTCGGCTTCGACTTCGGCCATGGTCTCTTCCATTTTCTGGCGCATCTTGTTGGTCATGGTTTCCACATAATAGGACCCCGCCAAGGGATCAACGGTCTCGCACATGCCCATTTCCTCGATCAGCATCTGCATGGTACGCAGGGAAATACGCTGGGCATATTCCGACGGAATGGTATAGGCCTCATCAAAACAGCAAAGCGCCATGGTTTGCGCGCCGGACAGGGCGCTGATCAGGGCATAATAAGCCCCGCGTACAATATTATTTTCCGGCTGCTCAATGGTCAGCCCGCCGCCGCCGCCCGCCGCAATCATGCGCATCCACATGGATTTCGGGTCTTTTGCGCCATAGTCCTCTTTGATTATTTTGGCCCATAAGCCGCGGCCCGCGCGAAATTTGGCCACTTGTTCAAACAGATTGCCAAAGATATTAAAATTATAGGATAATCTTCCGGCAAATTCATCAATATGAAGGCCGCGTTTTAACATGTCATCGGCGTAAGCCTTGGCGATACAGAACGCATAGGCCATTTCCTGTTCCGGTGTGGCCCCGCTTTCCCGAATATGATAGCCGCAAACGCTGACCGGGCTGTATTTTGGCGCATGTTTGGCGCAATATTCAATGGTATCCCCCACCAGTTTAATGGAGGGCTCCACCGGGAAAATCCATGTGCCGCGTCCGATGAATTCCTTTAAAATATCATTCTGGG
>JAJRQU010000066.1 GCA_024280095.1 Alphaproteobacteria bacterium
CCTTATGGGCATCCCGGCGTTTCATTTCGTGAAGCAAGGTGGTTAATACGCGCGCGCCGCTGGCCCCAACGGGGTGACCAATGGCAATAGCGCCGCCGTTAACATTCAGTTTGTCCGCTGGAATGGCAAGATCCTGACCAACGGCGCAGGCCTGGGCGGCGAAAGCCTCGTTGGCTTCAATCAGATCCAGATCATCCATGGTCCATCCGGCTTTCTCAAGGGCTGTTTTGCTGGCAGGGACGGGGCCGATACCCATGATGGAAGGATCAACGCCTGCGGTGGCCCAGGATTTGATGATGGCGAGCGGATTGAGGCCGCGTTTTTTGGCTTCTTCCACAGACATGAGCATGACGGCAGCGGCGCCGTCATTAATGCCGCTGGAATTGGCCGCTGTTACGGTGCCGTCTTTCTTGAAGGCGGGGCGCATGGCAGACAATCCCTCTACCGTTACGCCTTTGCGGATATATTCATCTTCGGACACTTCCACATCGCCTCTACGGTTTTTAATGGTTACAGTTACAATTTCATCTTCAAATTTTCCGGCGGCCTGTGCCGCTTCGGCTTTATTTTGTGATGTTGCGGCGAATTGATCCTGAGCCTCGCGGGATATCTGCCATTGCTCGGCAATATTTTCTGCGGTAATGCCCATATGAGTTCCGCCGAATACATCCGTAAGGCCATCCCAAAGCATGGTATCTTTAAACTCTGCGGAACCCATTTTATAACCGCCGCGCAGATAGGCTGAATGCTGGGACTGGCTCATGCTTTCCTGCCCGCCGGCAATGACAATATCCGCATCGCCGCACATGATGGACTGATAGCCAAAGGCGACAGTCCGGAGCCCTGAACCGCAGAGTTGATTAATACCAAGCGCGGTTGTTTCAACGGGAAGACCGGCATTGATCGCCGCCTGACGCGCAGGGTTTTGTCCCGCGCCTGCGGTTAATATCTGACCCAGAATGACCTCATTAATATCTTCGGGAGCGACGCCTGTTTCGGCGAGCAGAGCTTTAATCACAACCTCCCCCAGATAATGGGCAGGGACGCCGCTCAAGGCACCGTTAAAAGATCCAACAGGGGTACGGAGGGCAGCGATAATAGCAACTTCAGTCATGTTTTTTTCCTTAAATTTTCAGATGATCCATTCATAAATTTGACCTATAGTACCGCACCGCACCATGAAATAGCAAATTAAACTTACCTGCCATTTTATGACGTTATTGTCTATGGGAGGATTATATAAAACACAAGGCTTTTTTTTGCAATAGTTACATTTAATACTAATATTTTGTAATATTATTTTAAATAATAGGCTATTTTATCCCATAAAGTTGCGCTACTCTTCCGCCCTGCGATCATGGTGACATGGCCGCCTTTTTCGCTGCTATGGGTGAAATGGGGTAATTTTTCCTGCAACGCCATCGCAGATGCAGCAGGAACGATACGGTCGGCTTTCGGGGTGATGATATGACCGGGCAGGATAAGTTTTCCGGGGTCAATCACATGATCGCCGACCTGCCAACCATTATTTTGAGTCTGGTTTTTCTGATACCATTTGAACAAACAATCGTGGGCGACCCGCATAGCAAGAGGGGCACCGTCATTTGCCCAATCCTCAATGGCAATAAAATGCCGCATATCTTCTGATTTTGGCCCTGAAATTTCCCGAAATTTCCGAAACTTCCGATCTGATAATGTGGGATCCAGACTGAAGAAAAACAGTTGCAGAATATCCATGGGAATGGTGGGGGCCTTTTGATCGGAAAGTATCGTCTTAAGAAAATAATCCAATAAATTTGACATATGCGCTGGCTGACCCGCATGAAAATCCCACGGCGTGGCAATAAGGGTCAAGCTTTCAATAATATCTTCAGACTGTAATATTTGTGCGGCGGCGAGGGATAAATTACCGCCCATACAATAGCCGATCAGATTGATTTTCTTGGTATGATGACGCTGCTGCAAATTGCGGATTGCGGGGATCAGGCGATGCAGAATGTAATCTTCCAGTCCAAATGCCTTCTCCTCTGTCCCGGGATTGGTCCAATCTAAGAGATAGGGGTGAATATTCCGGGCGGCCAATCTGCGCATAAAACTATGGTCTTCTGCGAGATCAAGGATATAAGCCGGATTGACCAGCGATGGGACGACAAGGGCGATGGGGGCATCTTTTTTTACGGCTGGGCCATAGTCTCTGATTTCAGTGGTACCAATTTTGTCAAACAACGCAGCGGGCGTGACCCGCCTTTGGAAGGGATGCTGTTGATAGCGGGTGATTCCGGCCAGCGTACCCGCAAGCCTTGCCTGCGCCTTTTGCATGATTATGATCTGCAATTTTTCCAGATCATATGGGGCCATGTCTTTTAACAGGTCATCGGCGGCCCGTTTCAGATCGGGATGTATCTGCAGGCCGCCAAGATGAAACAAAGGAAAGGCCGCTGCCGCTGCGGCCCAATTCTGCATTGCGCTGGATACATGCAAGCCCAGAGGTTTAGGCCCACTTCTGATCTGTTGAGAATCGTCATGTGGTTTTTCATCCGTCATGCTATGACTATAAGGCGGTGCATTTTAAAAATAAATCTAAATTTCCTTAACTTGCTTCCAGTTTAAAGCTGATTTTTTCCATAATGCCATGAACTTCGACGGCGACACCATCTATGACACGTGGTTTATATTTATATTTACTCACGGCCCGCATTGAGTTTTTGTTAAAACCAGAATTGGTGGATTCAACAATGATAATATTCTCAACCGCGCCCATTTTATTCACCGTGAATTGGACGATCACATAGCCTTCGATCCCCCTTGAGGCTTGCGTGCGCGGATAGGCGGGGGCAAATTTTCGTAAAGGCTGGATATCCCCATTGGAAAGACCGATCCCCGCTGGTTTGAATTTTGAGGTTGGTTTTGGGCCTATATAGGGGTTTGGATTTATGACATTTTTTGTTGTGGTCTCATCATGGGGGCTTGGTATGTTTATGGGCTCAATTGTATCGGTGATCCTATCGGGCATTTTAATTTTTTGGCGAATGTCTGTGGCCTCGCGAACCTTGCCAATTTCAAACGGCACATATTTTTTGACTTCCGGCTTTTCGGCCTTTTCCGGCGCAACAAGGTAATTCATGCCCAAGAACAAAGAAAAGGTAATGGCAAAGGCCCCTGCAACTGAGGCGGAATATCTTTTGATCATGATTGTCTCCTAAGATTACGATTTAAAAACGGTAATAGATTTCCTCATGGCGAAATTTTTGTGCCATGCAGATACTCTGAAGTGGTTTTTATAAAATATGCGCTAAGAATGACGATCGCTGAATGACATGTCTGTCAATGATGATGTTTTTGGGCTGAGTTTTATCTGGCATGAAACACGACCTCTATATGTAATGTGATAATATAGCATAGTATATTTAAGAGACCCTGTCAAACGATATGGAATCCTACGAGGCGGGGCAATGCCGCAGGTATGATTGGGCAGAAAGAGTGATAAGGCCGAAAGAATTGATCAGGCCGAAAGAATTGATCAGGCCGAAAAAGTTTATCAGGCCGAAAAAGTTTATCAGGATGGATTTTCGTTCGATCATTTTTTATCTTGGGCGGTTTCTGCGCCCCATTTATCAAGGGTGTCTGGATCACTGTTGTCAGGATTTCTGGCCCAGAGCCGGACGTTATCCTGCCATAAATCCAGATAGCGTTCGGCAATCGAATTCAGATCTTTTTGAATTTCCGTTATTTTATCAGGGGTATTTTTTTGCTTTGGCATGGGGGAAATATACCCTTAAATGTGAATAATTGAAGTAAATATTTCTTTTATCGCATTTATTTATTGTTGCGCAGCATTTTCTCTTGCGCTCTGCAGCATTTTAGCGTGATATGTCTAGCTTGAAATGAACGGGAATTTAAAAGGTGAACGGTATGGGAAAAAAAAATAGGCAAGACGGTGATCAGATCATCATTAAAAAATATGCAAACAGGCGATTATATAATACCGATAGCAGCAGTTATGTCACCTTGGATGATTTGGCGGTGATGGTAAAAAAAAATGATGATTTCATTGTTATAGACGCCAAAAGCGGAGATGACATTACCCATTCCGTATTAACGCAGATTATTTTTGAGGAAGAAAGCAAGGGCGAGACCCTTTTGCCAGTAAAATTCCTGCGGCAGTTGATTGCTTTTTATGGTGATGGCATGCAAAAAGTTGTGCCGGACTATTTGGACAGTAGCATGTCAGCCTTGGCAGAAAATCAGGAAAAATTTCGGAATTACTTTGAAGAAAATCTCGCAAAATCCGGCATCCCAATGCAGCCCCTAAAACCTTTCGAGGAAATGGCAAAGCAGAATATGGCTATTTTTGAACAGTCCATGTCGATGTTTTTACCTTTTGGCAAAGGCCGCGGCGGCAAAGAGGCAGCAGCAGAGGCAAAAGAACCAGACCAACAGACGAGGCCGCATGAAAAGAATGTGAGCAAGAGCTCAAATTCTGGGCCAAATGCTGGAGTAGATAATGACCAATTGACTGATCTTCAGGCGCAATTGGCCGCTATGCAGGAACAAATTAACAAGCTGCATAAGAAATAACCTCTATCACTCAGGAGAAAGACTAAATGAGACTTTATACGGGAATTAAATATATGGGCATGGTTGCGGCGGTGGCATTATTATCCGCTTGTTCCGCAGAGCAAGCCGAAGAGAAAAAAGCCGCTGAACCGCTTGCTTCTGGCGTGCTGACGGAAAATATGAATAAAGCCGTGAAGCCCGGCGATGATTTCTTTGCCTATGTTAACGGCGCATGGCTCGATCACTTTGTCATTCCGGATGACAAGGCCAGCTTTGGTACGACATATATGTTGCATGAGCAATCACAGGCCGCTGTGAAAGCCATTATTGAACAATCCGCTGCGGGGGATAATGCTCCGGGTTCTGATGAGCAAAAGGTAGGCGATTTGTATAATTCCTATCTGGATATGGAGAGACGAAATGCCCTTGGTACGCAGCCCATAAGGGCGGTTTTTGACGAAGTGGACGCCGTGGCGGATCATAAGGCGCTTTCGGCTTATTTTGCCAGATCAATGCGGTCTGGTTTCGGCGCACCCTTCGATTTTTATATCAATGGAGATGCGGATGACCCGACTAAATATACCATATATAATTTTCAATCCGGGCTGGGATTACCGGACCGTGACTATTACCTGAAAACCGATGAGAAATCTGTAAGCATCAGAGCGGATTACCTTGTCCATATGGAGAAGATGTTGACCATGGCCGGCATGGAAAATGCTGCGCAGCAGGCCGCAGCAATTATGGCTTTGGAAACGCGTATCGCCGCCGCCCAGTGGAAGAAAGAAGACAATAGGGATAGGGTTAAAACCTATAATATACGGGACCGCGCCGCATTGGCGCAAATGATGCCGGATTTTGACTGGGATGGGTATTTTGCGGGCATTAAGGTGCCGGATACCGCGGAAATGGTTATTGCCCAGCCCAGTTATTTTGAGGCCTTAAACGGCATTATCACCAGTACAGATATTGATACATGGAAATCCTTCTTTAAATGGAAGGCATTGGGCAGTATGGCGACATATTTAACCGCCGAACTGGATCAACAAAATTTTAACTTTTATGCCAGAAACCTGCGGGGTGTGCCCAAACAACAGCCCCAGTGGAAACGGGCGGTGAGCACGGTTAATGGCAATCTGGGTGAAGTGATCGGCAAGGTTTATGTTGCGCAGCATTTTGTGCCAGAAGCCAAAGAAAAAATGCTGGAACTGGTGGGTAATCTGTCAAAGGCCTATGAAGCCAGCATTAAAAATCTGGACTGGATGGGCGCGGAAACAAAACTTAAGGCTCTTGAAAAATTGAGTAAATTTACCCCAAAAATTGGTTATCCGGATATTTGGAAAGATTATTCCGCATTGGATATCAAGGCTGATGACTTATTTGGCAATATTGTCCGGTCCAATCAGGCTGTTCATGACCGCGAAGTGGCGAAACTTGGCGGCCCTATTCAACGCCATGAATGGCATATGAGTCCGCAGACTGTGAATGCCTATTATAACCCATCCATGAATGAAATAGTTTTCCCTGCGGCCATATTGCAGCCGCCCTTCTTTAGTCTTGTGGCAGATGATGCCATAAATTATGGGGCCATTGGCGGCGTGATCGGTCATGAAATTGGTCACGGGTTTGATGATCAGGGCAGCAGTTTTGACGGGGACGGCGCGTTAAAAGACTGGTGGACCGCAGAGGATAAAGAGAAATTTAAAGAGCGCACCGGCGCACTCGTGGCGCAATATAACGGTTTTAAGGTTTTTGATGACCTTCATCTGAACGGTGAATATGGTTTGGGCGAGAATATTGGTGACCTGGGCGGATTAACTATTGCCATTAAAGCTTATCATCTTTCCCTTGGCGGAAAACCGGCCCCGGTGATTGATGGTTTTACGGCGCAGCAGCGTATTTTTATCGGTTGGGCGCAGGCCTTTATGGGTAAGATGCGTGAAGAGGCCATGCGCCAGCGGATTGCCACGGCCAAACATTCGCCGAATAAATTCAGGGTGAATGGTGTGGTCCGGAATATTCCGGAATTTTATGAAGCCTTTGAGGTTAAACCAGAAGATAAATTATATCTGGCACCAGAAGACCGCGTGAAAATCTGGTAGAATTTGATTTCCGTTTTTTCATTTCTCTTTTTTTAAGGCGCGAATCAAGAACCTTGCCGGATGCAGGCTTTCATATACGGCTTGGGTTACCGGCAACGGGTCGCCGCAAATCAAGGCCGTGATTAAATTCCCAAGGAGAGGGGCGCTCAAGAATCCCCGCGCACCAAGGCCCGTAACGGCATAAAAATTTGGCACATAGGGTGCCGGGATGAAATTTTGATGCTTTGGCCCATGCTTTAACATTTCATAGGCGGCTTGATATTGCTCTTGATCTGCGACGGGGCCGCAGATTGGCATGTGATCCGGGCTATAGGCCCGTATGGCGCACCGCCCCCCGGTAATTTCTCGTTTGCTAATGCCGGGCCATAATATTTCCGCATTTTCAAGATTTTCCCGATGATCATCGCCGCGCAGGGACAGATCCGTGTCATTTCGGCTGAAACTGGCTCCGGAGACAATGGTTGCCCCACCATTCATATCAAATGGCGGGGTGAGATACCCTTTTCCGCATAAAGCCTTACGGGGGAGGTTATCGTTTTTTTCGGCGTTCAGATACGTAATTTGGCCCCTGACCGCTTCAAGAGGCAGGTGATTTGCGAATGAGGAATCGCGCGCTAGCGGCCCGCCGCATATGACGATGGCATCCGCCGTGGCCTGTGGTTTATCTCCTGCAAATAAATGCCATTTTTGAGTATGGGTAAAATGGGTAATATTTATATTATTTCTGATGCGGAGCTTTTTGGCGAGAATATCTCTGATTTTGGGCGGTGATATAACTCCCAGATCAGGAAAACAAAGGGTATCATCCGATGAATCGCGGGCAAATTTTAACAACCCACGGGAGAGGAAAATCTGTTGGCCCAATGATGAATAAAAATCAAGGGCCCGAGACATGGCGGTATGGTAAAATTGGCCCTCAAGGCTTTCCCTGTTCGTGAGGCTGGGATCCAAAATGCCCGCAGGATTTCCTGATGCCCGGTTCATGGGGGTATGATCGCGCTCAAATATGGTGACGTGATAGCCCCTTTCCTGCAAGACCAGACCGGTTGTCAGGCCCGCTATACCGCCGCCGATGATGGCGATGCTGCTGCCTTTATCCATGGGGGCGGGGCGATGAAACCAGGGCTTTGCGGGCGGTCGGCTATTTTGCTTTTGAGCGGTTATAATTGCCTTCTTTCTTCTATTGAGTTAATTGTCATCTGCCTTTAAACTGTTCTAAATTTAAAGGAAAAACAATTGAAAAATTTTTTACTTTACGTCTCTATATTATTAGGTTTCTCGGCTGTTCTTGTTTCGTCATCTTATGCTCAAAATAAAGATACAGATAAAAATAGAATAATCGTGCCCTGCGCCCACCCCATGTTTCGGGCATTGGACTTTTGGGTTGGCGATTGGCAGGTCTATCATAAAGGCAGCGGAAAGCTTGCCGGTTTTGACCGGGTGGGGCGCACGCTAAAAGGCTGCGCCATACAACAAAGCTGGATATCGTTGGATGATCATTTTTCATCACCCATGGTGCCTTTTCGAATGAACGGTAAAAGCCTCACGGCCTTTGATGGTCAGAACTGGACTCAATTCTGGGTGGATAATCAGGCGGGGTCCCAAGTCATAAAGGGCAATTTTAAGGGGGACAGGCTTATTTTGACATCAGAAACCCCCATCATGGGCCATATTTATAAATTAACATGGCAACAGAAAAAAGACGGTACGGTTGAACATATTGCCCAGCGTAAAAAGCAGGGAGAAGAAATATGGCACATATTATTCGATTTTATTTACAGAAAAAATATAGGTCACGTCGCCAATCCAGAAGCAGAACAAAATTGATCCGCCAAGCATAGTTAATTAATTCAGAGATAACTTATTAATGAAGACTTTTTTAAAATTATTTTTCCTTACAATCATCTGTATCTCTCTTGCGTCCTGTGGGTCTTCGCCCGGAGATAGAAGCGGGAATATTGCGCCCACCACACCACCACCGCCACCACCACCGCCGCCGCCGCCGGTGAATTATGATACAACTGAATATCGCAATAATTATGGTTTGGACCAAATTAATGCCATTGCAGCCTATGATAACGGGGCCACAGGTGAGGGCATTACCGTTGCCGTTATAGATTCCGGTATTGATGTAGATAATTCGCAGATAGTCGCCAATATCCATCCTGACAGCATCAATATTGTCACAGGCCAAAAGTCAGATCTGAATGATGTCGCCGGCCATGGTACGGGCGTTGCCGGTGTGATTGCAGCGATCCGGGATCCTTCTAACAACACGAATGTCAATACTCAGGGCGTCGCGTTCGATGCTCAGATAATGGCCATTAATACGGCATCTGTTGGCAGTTGTGAGAGCGCGGACGGTTGTTCATTCTTTGATAGTGATATTGCTGCGGCCCTTGATTACGCCCGTGTTCGAGGCGTAAAAATTGTTAATATAAGTTTGGGCGGGGATGAATTTAATTCGCCTGTTTTGGTTAATGCTTATAGAAGAGCCGTTGAGGCTGGCATGATTATGATTCTGGCGGCGGGTAACAGGGATGAAAGCGATACGGAACTTGATGTGTCGCAGCCAGAAAGATCGGGATCTGTGGCTTGGGCTGATTGGGCCAATGGGCAGATCATCGTGGCCGGCGGCGTTGATGCAACATCCGCTTTTTGGGACGGCAGCCATCGGGCGGGAGAGATCGCAAAGGATGTATTTTTGGTTGCCGGCGGCGAAGATATTTTATCAATTGGTATTGATGAGAATGGTGACGAAGCTTTTTTCCTATGGAGCGGTACGTCCTTTGCTGCGCCCCATATTGCCGGTGCTGCAGCTTTGTTGATGCAGGCTTTTCCGAATCTTGACGGAAAGCAGGTAGCAGATCTATTATTCAGTACGGCGACGGATTTGGGGGCAGTGGGCCCCGACATAATCTTTGGCCGTGGCCTCATTAATATTGAGGCGGCATTCCAGCCTCAAGGAGCCTCTTCTATTGCGGTAAGAACTGCTGCGGGTGACACTCAGGTGGTTGCGCTGGAGAGCAGTGTTTTATTGGGCGGCAATGCTTTTGGCGGTTTCACCAGTTTTTCTGATGGCTTAAGCAACAGCATGATGCTTGATGGCCTTAACCGGTCATTTCGTGTGGATCTGGGCCAGCAAATATTTGATCGGGGACAAAATATTCAGCTTGGCTCTCTTGTAGAATCAAAAAGGGGCAGCCGGACTTCGTCATTACAGCTTGATCAATCGACTAAGGTAAATTTTTCATGGCAGGAAGACCGGCGTTTTCAGGAAGTGGAAGAACAATATTTTTCTCATCAGAATAATGCCCGTAACCGTTATCAAGGGCTTCGTATGAAGTTGACTATGTCAATGGGCAACGAGCAAAATATAACATTCTCTCAGGGGCTTTCCTTAAAAGAAACTCTGGAGGATTATGATCAGGATGAATTCTTAAGCATCGGCAAAGAAGACTTTATGGCGTTGGTTGGACGGGATAAAAGTCAAAATGCCATATTGGGTCATAAGTTGAATTCAAAAACAAAATTTAAACTTTTATTAGGCCGTAGTGGGCAGGAATGGCAAGAATATAACTTGAAATCAGATAGTTATGTCATGATGGTTCGAGTGGATCATCAATTATTTTCTTCTGCTAATTTTGGCCTTGATCTGGGCCTGATGAATGAAAATGGCAGTGTTCTGGGCAGCCTGTCAGATGGGGCTATATCACTGGGGAAGGGCGCTACTACCGCATTTATCAATGGGCGATTTGATATGGCTTTTGCCAAAAACGTTAATTTCTTTGCCAAGGCATCTTACGGCATGACTAATGTAACCGCCGCAGATTTGAGCTTGGTTGAGCAGATCGATAATTTGACTTCGGGGAGCTTTTCCATAGGGATTACGGCAAATTCTTTTCTGCAACAAGGAGATCGCTTGAGTTTTGCTGTCAGTCAGCCTTTAAGGGTCATGAGCGGTCAGGCGAATTTATCTTATGCGGCAAGCCGAAACTACCAAACAGATAGCCTGTCCTTCATCCGTAATCAGGCCTCATTATCACCAACTGGGCGGGAAATTGATTTTGAACTGGCTTACCGCATAGCGGATTTATTTGGCGCGCAGATAGATTTTAATATTTTGCACCAAATCAACCCAAACCATAATCGGGAAAATCCCGACAATACAGGTGTTTTGATCCGCTTTGGTTCGGTATTTTAGGCAATCTTAAATTCTAGAGATTTCAGGAGCATCGCGACTTAACGACCGACCGGGAGTGCAGCCCTTAGCGGCGCTTGAGCGTAATCCAAACAAACAGGAGCCCCGCGACTTAGCGACCAAGTGGGAGCGCAGCCTTTAGCGGCGCTTGAGCGTAATCTAAAAAACAGGAGCTCTCGCGACTTAGCGACCAAGCGGGAGCGCAGCCTTTAGCGGCGCCTGAGCGTAATCCAAAGAAAACGGGAGCATAGCGACCTAGCGACCAAGCGGGAGCGCAGCCTTTAGCGGCGCTTGAGCGTAATCCAGAAAACAGGAGCCCCGCGACCTAGCGACCGACCGGGAGCGCAGCCTTTAGCGGCGCTTGAGCGGAATCCAAAATCGGAAGGAGCATAGCGACGCCCCGCGTAATCCAAAGAGCTATGTCTAATGGTCATTTTTTTCGGTATGAGTGATCAGCCATTGCTCAAACTCGTCCGCTGGAATCGGTTTGCTGAAGTAATAGCCCTGCAATACATCGCAGCCTTTCTGACGCAATATTTGAGCCTGTTCCAAGGTTTCAACACCTTCTGCGACAACCGTTAGGCCAAGGCTGTGCCCAAGACGAATGACAGCATCAGTTATGGCAGCATCGTCGTGATCTTCTGTAATATCATTGATGAAGGAACGGTCAATTTTAAGTTGGTGAACGGGAAAACGTTTTAAATATGCCAGAGAAGAGTAACCTGTGCCGAAATCATCAATTGCCAGGGAAATTCCCATTTCTGCGAGTACCTCCAGCTTGCGCGCGACAGATTCAGTATCGCCAATAACCATGCCCTCTGTAATTTCAAGTTCAAGGCCCCTTGGGTCAATTTCGGAGTTTGCAATTGCATTTTTGACATTATCCACAAAATCTTTTGACTGGAACTGACGCGCAGAAATATTCACACATACGCGAAAACGCGGTAAATCCATTTCTTGCCATATTTTGGCTTGCATGCAGGCCATTTCCAGAATTTTTTGCCCCAAAGTCAGCATTAAATCGGAATTCTCTGCAACAGGAATGAAGTCGAATGGCGGGATCATTCCCTTCTCGGGATGCTGCCAACGGACAAGGGCTTCTGCACCAGTAATACTATCATCAATGGTGCTCAGCATCGGCTGGTAATGTAAAAGAAGCTCATCATTCTGGATGGCTTTTTCCAAGTCGACTTCAATTTGCTTTTCTTTTTTCGATTGGGCATCCATTTCCAGATTATACAAACGAAAATCATTCTTTCCGTTGTTTTTAGCCTCATAGAGTGCCACGTCAGCCATTCTGAATAATTCTTCAGGGTTTTGGGAATCGTCCGGGAAGAAGCTTATCCCAATGCTGGCGCCAATACAGTGGGTGTTGCCATTGATTAAGATTGGTTTGCGGACGTTATCCAATACCCGCTGTGCGGCCTTGATGGTATCGGATTCTTTTTTTATGTTGGTTGATATAATCGCGAATTCATCACCGCCGAGCCGTGCAACGGTGTCAACCTCCCGGGCGCAACCCTCTAGTCGATCTGCGATTATACGTAATAATTTATCACCAGTCGCATGACCATAAATGTCGTTAACCGGCTTAAACCCATCCAGATCAAGGAACATCACAGATAATTTATTATTGGTTCGTATGGCCATGCGCAAGGATTCATCCAGCCTTTGCTGCAACAGATTTCTATTGGCGAGCCCTGTCAGACTATCATGGAGCGCCATTCTACGGATCAGTATTTCCGCCTCATGACGTTCCGTCACGTCTGAAATAACAATGGTAAATTGTTTTTCTCCACTGATATTTACTTCGCGTATATTCAGTTCAACGGGAAATGCCGTTCCGCAATTTTTGAATCCTGTACCACTATGTTTCTTTAACTGTTCTTCTTCTTCGAGTGAGGTAATGAATATCTCAAAATCTTTCTCGGAAATGACCTGTGTTGTTTTTAATATATACAGCAGGTTTTTACCAATTAATTCAAGGGAACTATATCCAAACATATTTTTGACAGCATGATTGCAGGTTAAAATATTACCCTTGGCATCCATGGTGATAAGAACATCGGAAATTGCATTTAAAATGGCCTCAATATGTTTTGCGGTATTCTCGGCGATTTCGCGGGTAATCGCCAGGTCTTCAGCCATTTGAATGGCTTTGACAGCTTCCTGTTCCATGATTTCACGGTCAGAACGCGCTTCTAAAATAGATAGCTCATCCGAATTGGAAATGTCACCCTCATGCGGTGCCGGTGTGGACTGAAGGTAATAATTTGGATTTGATCGCAATGTGATATCTGAAAAAGTTAATATCATGCCAGAATTGGGCATAACTTCTCCCTTGATATCAAGGTTTTTTTCCTGGCTTATGTGATATTCATAGCTGAAAGGAAATAATTCATCGGACGTTTTTGCTTTTGCAAGTTCGTATATTATTTTAGCGGCGAAGCTGTTTCGTCCGTCGTTTTTCTGGTTGAACCAGTTGATATGCAGGATATCGTTTAAGTTTGTGGCTATCTCAAATGAGTCTTTTTCGAGGTTGAGAAGAATGAGTAATTTCTTGTTCCATTGCGTTAAAATCAACTGTTGATTAAATACAGCTACGCCGTGAGGCAAGCTATCCAGTATTTCTTGCAATTTACCGTCCCCAGTGACTTTTTGATTCTGGATTACGCTAACAACTTTTCCATTCATCTCAGCAAACTCAATTTTATTATACTAATTCCGTAGATAGTGTAGCCTTTGTCCCTTAATAGGATGTTAATGTGCGAAATAAGTCTCAATCAATATTTATGAGAATATACTATTCCGCCTGTTTTTTTGAGGGTATATTCTGTTTTTTCACTAAGGATCAGAATGAAAAACGTTTTTTTTTCGGAGCAGCTTGATGTGACCGGACATAAATGCCCGGTGCCGGTTTTGCGCGTTCGGCGCAGGCTTGAAAGGATGCCTGTGGGCGGGACATTGAAGGTATTGGCAACGGATCCCATGACCTTGATTGATATCCCTCATTTTTGCCAAGAAAATAATTATAATATTTTAAAAATGACCGAAGATGAAGATATCTTATATTTTCTTATTAATAAAACTGGCGAATAGAGTGATATGGGATTATCTATAAAGAAAATTGATGAATGAGTATTTGAATATGAGTGAAACAATCAGTGATGTGATCGAGACATTTGATTTTCTGGAAGATTGGGAAGACAGATATAAATACATCATAGAACTTGGCCGTGCTTTGCCGCCCTTTGACGAAAAATACATGACCGAAGAAAATCGTGTTCATGGCTGCACAAGCCGCGTGTGGCTGATCCATGAACTTGTGGACGGTAAGGTGATTTTTAAAGGGGAAAGTGATGCACATATTGTACGGGGGCTGGTCAGTCTTATTCTAATGATTTTTTCTGACAAAACACCGGCAGAAATTATAACTATAGACGCAAGGGAGACGCTGGATAAATTGGGTCTTGAAAAGCATCTTTCACCAATGCGGACCAATGGGCTTTTTTCCATGGTGGCAAAAATAAAATCCATTGCGTCGGCCTATGCCGGGGTCTCTTCGGCGGGGTGATCATCTGAATAATCTGTATAACATCAGAAAGGACATAACTTATTTCTTCCAAGGATATTGAACTCAAAGAATTGGTGTTTCTAATTCCTCATGCCAAGCGGCTTGGGCTACGGCTTCTTGGCAAAGAAGGGAATAACCTTATGATTGAGATGCCGTTTAATCCCGAGCTGGAGGTTGCTAAAGGCAGCGGAATTATTGCGAATGGCGCTATAACTGCATTTTTGGATACGGCGCTTGGGGCGGCGGCCTATGATCAATTCGAAACCTATAAAAAGATTGTAACACTTGACCTGCGGGTTGATTATTTTGAAAAACCGGCGGCATTTTCTTCGGTAATCGTAAAGACACGGTGCCTTAAAATAACGGAACAGGCCGTGTTCGTTCAGGGGGATGCCTTTAGCAAAGATGAAACCACGCCAATCGCGCATGCTGTTGCTGTATTCTCCTATGAGGAAATGACGACTTCAGTGGGCGGTACTTCAAAGGATTCGGATGGCAAATCATCCGGCGATGTTGGGCAAATATTATGATACAGGATTTTCTCACAAAATTAAAAAATCGACAGGAATTTGATCAAAGTCTGGACATTAGCCCCTATGCAAAAATGATGGGTTTTCGCTTGATGCGCGAGGGGGGAGAATTGACCACGGTCATGAAATTTAACGCGGACCTAGTGGGGTCGCCTTTCCCCCCGGCATTGCACGGCGGTACGATCGCGTCCTTATTGGAGATGGCGGCGCTCATGCAATTAATCTGGACTATTGATATGACCGACAACCGCCAGCCATTCCCCAAAACAATTGATGTTACCATTGATTATTTAAGGAGCGGCAAGCCTGTTGATACCTATGCGCGGGCAAAAGTTTTCCGGCGAGGCCGGCGGTTTGCGACCCTTCATGCCGAAGCATGGCAAGCTGATCAGAAAAAGCCAATCGCGGCGGCAATGTTACATTTTCAAATGATAGATTAAGGTTGTTTTTCTTTTAAATTTCCGCAAGGAGAAAAAACTGATTCTTTTGGGGTCACCCATATAAAATCAACCTTTAAATCCAATTCTTTGGGCGTGGGGATTTCTGTCTCAGACTCTAAAAACAACAGGCTGATGGATGTGCCTTTTGCGTTAAGCTTTTCAAGGTAATAGGGGACAGCTGCCTCTTTCATTATATGTTTTGGTGATGAGATAAGGATCGCTTTTTGATCTGCTGCTTTTTCGTGAAATTTTATCAGCTCTTGAGCAAAAACAGCATTTCGCACGCGTTGGATCAGGGCAAATTTTTCCAAAGAATCCGGGGGCAGAATGCCGCAGAATTCTTTGGCTATTCCTTTGGTTATTTGTGCGGAAAGTTTTTCTGATAGGGGTTCTGATAATGTTGCCGTAAGGTCGTTCTTCAGGTCATGGGGCAATCCGCCTAAAGCTTTACGGTGGATTTTACCTATTTCATAAGGGGAAAGATTAAGGGCAAATAGCGGCAACTTATTGAGCATAGCCACATCAAAAACTGGTCTTGCTATGTCCCAGTCAGCTTGGCCGCTAACGGCCCAGTTCAACAACATATCAAGGCCGCCGGCGTCATATTCAGTGGCCTTATTTTGATGCCGGTTGGCGAAAATTGCAAAGGCATTCTGCTTGTCTCGCGCCACATTACTGACAAAAATGCCGGGTCTGGCCTTGAGCAGCTGCCGGATAATATCTGCAGCATGGTTTTGATGGCGGGAATTATCCTGCCGTATGCCCAGCAGAATAGTTTGTGATTTGTCGAGTTGTTTGAAAAGGTCTCTTTTTACAATGAATGTCTTATGGGTAACATCCCATATTCTTTCAGAAGAAATTATAGTTTCCTTTTCCGCATTCGCCAATACAGGAAGAGACAAAGTGAATGATAAAAATAAGATGAATAGATAATGTTTCATACTATTGGTTTCGCAACGTAAAAAAATATTATATAACGGTAAAAAATTTGGCTTTCACGCCATTCTTTGTCAATAATCGACTTTATACCCCCAACGAAGAAAGATAAATAGCATGACCGACATTAATCAGCAGATCGTACTGAACAGCCGCCCCGATGGTTGGCCCCGGCCAGAAAATTTTAAACTTATCGAGGCGGCAATTCCGGAAATTGGTGACGGCGAAATTTTGGTGCGAAATCTTTATATGTCGGTTGATCCCTATATGCGTGCGCGGATGAATGATGCGAAATCATATGTGCCGCCCTTTCAAATCGGTAAAGTTCTGGAAGCCGGCGTCGTGGGGGAGGTGGTGAAATCTCAAAATTCAAAATTTAAAGAAGGTGATGTGGTGGTCGGCATGCTCGGCTGGGAGAATTATTCCAAGTCGGATGGGGCTGATTTGCTGACTGTGGAACGGGGGGCCGTACCGCTGTCGTATTATTTGGGTATATTAGGTATGCCGGGAATGACGGCTTATGCGGGTCTTGTGGATGTGGCGAAGCTTCAAGAGGGCGAGACGGTTTTCGTTTCTGCGGCGTCCGGCGCGGTGGGCAGTGTGGTCGGGCAGATTGCCAAGATCATGGGCTGCGAAGTTATTGGTTGTGCGGGATCTGATGACAAGGTAGATTTTCTGGTCAATGAATTGGGCTTTGATCGTGCGTTTAATTATAAAACCTGTGGCTCTATCCCGAAAAAAATTGCCGAGTTATGCCCAAAGGGTATTGATGTTAATTTCGAAAATGTCGGCGGAAAAATCATGGAAGCGGCCCTATGGAATATGAATAATTTTGGCCGGATCGCGCTCTGCGGGATGATTTCAAATTATAATGATACGGATATGAGCCCGGGGCCGCGCGGCATGGGTATTATCATTCAGCGGCGCCTTAAAATTCAAGGCTTCATTGTCTTTGACAATCCAAAACTGAATATGGAATTTGTCCGTAAGGCCGCTGTATGGCTTCAGGAAGGCAAATTGAAATACCGTGAAAGCGTGATAGAGGGGCTTGAGAATGCCCCATCTGCCTTCATCGGTATGCTTAAGGGTGAAAATTTCGGCAAGCAGATCGTAAAAATCGCTTAATCATTTTGATCGCTATATTCGAGGATGTCACCGGGTTGGCATTTTAAAATCCGGCATATTTTCTGTAACGTCTCAAAGCGCATGCCCTTGACCTTTCCGGTTTTGAGCAGTGAGAGATTCTGTTCGCTGATGCCGATCTGAGATGCTAGATCTTTCGAGCGTATCTTACGTTTGGCCATGACCACATCAAGATTTACGATTATTGCCATGGATTTTTCCATAAAGTTCGGGGCTTTTTCCATAAAATTTGAGTCATACGAATTGGTTGTTCTCTTCGGATAATTTATGGGCCGCTTCCATGATATGGGCGATGACCACAAAAACAAAGCCAAGTAACATGGTGTGAATTTCTGTTGTGCCTAAACCAATTTGCAAAAAACGCTCTCCCTCAGCATGGTTCATGGAAAGAATCAGGCTAAAACCCGCGCCGAAAAACGGGGATAGGCCGCCGCCAATGATACTCATCCAAGCAAATCGTTTAATATAGGAGGCATTTTCAGATAAGAACACCAATCCCGCCGCATAGTTTTTAAATAATTTCTGCAGATTGAATAGGCCATACATCCAAATTGATAAAGGCAGCAAGGAAAATATAATGCCGAAAGCCTGAGTTTTTATATCAAAAGTCGAGGCATTATAGTGATCACTGAAGAAAAAGGGAAGCCAATCAACTTTTAGCCACATGGTAAAGGATACTATGGGCAAAATGAAGAGCAGGCCATAACAGATATGGGCAAGAATTTTGCTCAACATCTGGATTTTATCATTTGAAGTCATCCGAAACCTATCAATAATTTTTTGATTTTTTCATGTAAAACATTAATTTATTGCTTAGTCAAGTGAATTTAAAATATGGGAGATTTAAATGGCCTGTGCAAAGCAAAGATGTAATTTCCGGGCGGTTTCATGCCAATCCAGATAGCGCGTGTCGGATGAAATCCGGCTATGATCCCATGGGCGCGGCAAGCCGATTTTCAGCGCGTCCGTTAGGGCCTTTGCCGTGCGTTCAGCGATCAATATGCCATTATCCTCTGTCACGACTTCTGAAATACCGCCAACATTGGTGGCAATGACCGGCGTGCCGCAGGCGAGACTTTCCAAAATGACATTGGGCATGCCTTCCATAGAAGACATCAGAATTGTGCATTTGGCTTTCCTGTAAAAATCAGCTAATTCATCATGGGGGATATTGGGCAGGAAGGTCACTCTATCCGTCAGATTTAACTGCTGCGCCAGACTTTTCAAGCGTGCCTCAAGCGTGCCCGAGCCGATGATGATGAGCTTTTCATCCGGTAATTTTGCGAGGGCGTGCAAAATATATTCATGTCCCTTTAACGGCACCAGATTACCAACGCTCAAGAGATATTCGCCGGTTTTTACGGGCCGTTGATCCGCATTAAATATCGATCTGTCCACCCCGTTCATGATAACCGTGATTTTATTCTCTGGAATGCCATGCCCGATCAGGCGGTTTTTCAGAGCTGCGCTGACACAAATTATTTTGCAGGCATAATTTAACGCCCGCAGAATTTTTTCCTTTTGCGCCGGTTGTTCCATCCAGAAATTCACATCACTGCCGCGCGCGGTCAATATTAAAGGCTTGTTATGTTTCTGTGCAAGTTCATAGGCCGCAACGCCGTCCGGATACAGATAATGCCCATCAACCAGATCAAATGTTTCTTGATGGGAATAGATTGTAGGCAGAATTTTATCAGCCGCAGACGTCATGGCCCCTGCGGCATCAATAAGGCTGGTGCCCGGTATGGTCATATAGCGCGGATGATAGACGGTAACATTCTCTTGGGTTTCCACTTTTGGTACTTGATTATAGCGATGAAACTTACTGCCGGGGAAAAGGCCGAGCAGCGGAAAATATTGTACAGGGGCAATGACCTTGCGGGAGATATTCTCTATCTGGTCAAAATAGGTCATGCGGTTTTTAACAAAAATGCCGTGACGGGGGTCTATTTTGTTGGGATACAGCGATGTGAAAGTTAAAACCCGCAAGTATTTTCCTTAATGGTCAG
>JAJRQU010000067.1 GCA_024280095.1 Alphaproteobacteria bacterium
AATCGGGCCCTGAAAAGGCCATTTCCGATTTACAGAAAAAAATGAATTAAGGGTGGAAATATAAAATGGAAGATTTTATCGTATTCTCCGTGCGTTATCTGCACGTAATTTGTGGTATCATGTGGATTGGTATCCTATGGTATTTTAACTTTGTTCAAATACCAAGCATGCCGAAAATTCCCGATGAACAAAAACCTGCCATAAGCAAGGTTATTGCGCCGGAAGCTTTGTTCTGGTTCCGCTGGGGTGCTGCGGGAACCGTATTGTTCGGCTTGATCCTCGCGGCCATGAATGGTTATATGCATGAGGCCATGACATTCCAGCAGCCGGACATCGGCTTTGGTATGTGGCTTGGTCTGATCATGGCCTTCAATGTGTGGTTTATCATATGGCCGGCGCAAAAAATTGCCTTGGGTATTGTTGAGGCAGACGCCGCCGCAAAACCCGCTGCAGGACGGCGGGCCATGCTCTTTTCGCGGACAAACACCATGCTGTCCATTCCCATGCTCTATTCCATGATTTCTGTTCAGAACCCGCCCGGGCTTTGATGAAATATATCATATAGATAGTCAGTCATAAGGCCGGGCATTTGTCCGGCCTTATTCCATTCTAATCCACGGCTATGAGGGCGGCGGCAACTTTACGGCCTTCGGCCAGTAAAATATTATAGGTTCTGGCGGCAGCACCGGTGGCCATCACATCAACAGAAAAATTTCCGGTTTCAAGCTTGTCTTTCAGGGCCTTGGTTAAAAAAACCATTTTTTCACCCGTACCGATCAAGAGAATATCAATATCATCCTTTTGGTCTAAAATACGCGCAAGGCTTTCATAGGTGATTGAGATTATATCACTGACTTCCCAGGGGTAATATCCTTTAGGCGTGATCAATATAGAGCCTTTGGTACGCTGTTCGCCAATGCGAAACCCCCCATCTCCATAAGATGACAAACTGGTCTCATTTTGTGAGGAGACTTCTTTAAACGCCATTTAAGCCGCCTTTAATTTGGGGGGAGTATTTCCATATTACCACTATTATCATCAACATCATAAGGCTCGCGCCGCATTTCCACCCATAACAATACCGGGGCCGCAATGAATATGGAGGAATAAGTTCCGACAAAAACACCCCAGATCATGGCCGCTGAAAATCCATGGAGCCCCTCACCGCCAAGAAAGAACAAGGAAAACAAGGCAATCAATGTGGTCACAGATGTCATAACCGTACGCGACAATGTGTCATTAATACTAAGGGTCAATAGATCCACCATGGGCATTTTACGATATTTTCGTAAGTTTTCTCTGATACGGTCATAAACCACCACCGTATCATTCAGGGAATAGCCCACAATGGTCAGAATCGCCGCAATCGTCGAAAGATTAAACTCAAGCCCCGTTAATGAAAACATACCAATAGTCAGGATCACATCATGAACCAGGGCAATCACGGCGCCCATACCAAACTGCCATTCAAACCGAAACCATATATAAATAAGCACGGCACCAATAGCCAATACAACCGCCATTATGCCGTCGGCAATCAGCTCGCCAGAAACAGTTGATCCTACTGTTTCTGTACGCCGATAACTTATTTCGCCGTCTATTGCGCTGGGCAAAATATGACGGACTTTTTGGACGACTTCATCTACGCTAAGGCCTTCTTGATGTTCCAGACGGATCAATACGTCATTTGCAGCACCAAATTCCTGCACCTTAACATCCCCCATGTTCAGGCTCGACATTGCGGATCGAATTGCGCCAATATCTGCGGGGCCCTCGGTGCCGATTTCGATCATAATACCGCCTTCGAAATCAATACCGAAGTTCAACCCTTTGGAGAAATACATCCCAAAGGCCGCAACAATCATCAGCACCGACAGGACATAGGCAAACTTTCGATAATTAATAAATTTGATATGGGTATTTTCTGGAACCAGTTTCAATAACATCTCATAGGCCCCTTATATTTTCAATTTAGTTGGGCGTTTGCGAACGGCCCAGAAGGATATTATCATACGTGACATACTGACGGCTGTGAACATAGATGTGGCAATCCCGATGGCAAGGGTAACCGCAAAACCTTTAATCGGGCCGGAGCCAAACTGGAACAGAATTAAGGCCGCGATGAACGTCGTGACATTCGCGTCAATGATGGTGCTAAAGGCTTTATCATAGCCCGCATCTAATGACGATAAAGCATCTTTGCCCTTATGGTATTCTTCACGTATTCTTTCAAATATCAATACATTGGCATCCACGGCCATTCCGACGGTCAAAACAATTCCCGCCACTCCGGGCATAGTCAATGTTGCACCAAGGGTTGATAAAATGCCAAAAATCAAACAAAGATTAATCGTCAGAACAAAATTTGTTACTAAACCAAAGGTGCCATAAGTTAGAAAGATATAAACCATAACAGCCACAAGACCTATCAATGCTGCTGTTTTACCGGCTTCGATATTATCCGCGCCCAGATCGGGCCCGACGGTTCTTTCCTCAACGACGGTCAAACGTGCGGGCAATGCCCCTGCGCGCAGCAAAAGGCCAAGCTCACTGGCCGTTTCAACGGTGAAATTTCCGGTAATGATCCCGGATCCACCTAAAATAGGCGATTGAATATTTGGGGCGCTAATCACCACACCATCTAATATAATGGCGAATTGCCGATTAACATTTTTACGGGTAACATCGGCAAATTTTTTGCCGCCAATACGATCAAAGCGAAAGCTGACCACGGGCCGATTATCCTGATCATAACCAAGGCCAGCATCAACCAGATTTTCTCCGGTAAGGATTTTACGTCTGCTCACCACAATAGTGTCTGCGGCCCCCGGATAACGTTCGCTTTCCGCCATGGGAAATCTTTCGTTGCCGGGCGGCACTCTATCTAACGGCCCGACAGCACTCTTAACAAGTTGAAAGGACAGTTTAGCGGTTTTGCCGATAATCTGTTTCAGCTTTTGCGGGTCATCAAACCCCGGAACTTGAACCAAGATACGTCCCGTACCCTGTTTTTGAATTTTAGGCTCAGTTGTCCCCATGCCGTCAATACGGCGGCGAATAACCTCTATAGACTGAGTGATGACCTCATCGCCGCGCACGATCAGACCATCCTCGGTCAACTTAACAACAATAACGCCGCCCGCAGCCACGCTATATTCAATATCCGCCGTACCAATGCCGGTTAAAGACCCCCCGATCATTTCGATGCTATCATCAATGACGGCAAGGGCTTTTTCCAACTGGCTTTTATCCGTCAGATTAAAATGGATAGAGTCGTTACGAATAGAACTGCGTAAAACAATTTTTTCCGCCCTGAGCGCATCCCGTATATCCGCCCGCTTGGATTCCAGCTTTTCCTTTTTAACCTCGGTCAAGTCCACTTCCATCAAAAGATGAACGCCGCCTTGCAAGTCAAGACCAAGAGTGACTCGTTTATGAGGTAAAAAATCAGGATAATTTTTTAACTGATCATCTGTTAGAAAATTAGGAACAGCCATCATTATGC
>JAJRQU010000068.1 GCA_024280095.1 Alphaproteobacteria bacterium
CAGGTGAAAATATATCAGAGGCGGTAAAATCATTTCTGGCAAATCCCATAGGCGATGGATTGGTGATCATTACGGCGGGCGGCATTAAAACCACATCCGGATTGGTCAAGCTTTTCGAGAAGGCCAAAAATGCGGCGGCCATGGCCTGCTACGAGGATGATCAGGGTAATTTACAAAGTTTGATTTTTGAGGTGATGGGCAAGAACAACCTGAGCGTTGATCCGGCGGCGGCGGCTTACCTTCAGGGAAACTTGGGTTCAGATCGTATGGTATCACGCGGCGAGCTTGAAAAGCTGGCGCTTTATATGGGCAACCCAAAAGACGGGGCGCGGCTTTCGGTTTCGCTCAATGATGCGCGGGCCTGTGTCGGAGATAGCGGCTCACTGACCCTGGATATGATTGCCGTGGCCACAACGGGCGGTGATTTAAAGACTCTGGATGATACTATTTACAAGGCATTCAATCGCGGAGAAAATGCGATCCCCATCTTGCGCAGTCTGGCGCGGAGACTACAAAAATTGCATCTGATACGGGGCAGTATGGACAAGGGAATATCGGCGGACAAGGCGGTCATGGCCGTGGTTTACAGCCCCTATTCACCTGAAAAAAAATCGCTTATGAGTCAATTAGGGAAATGGTCTACGGCCAGATTGTCCAATGCACTGGAAATCGTCATGCAGGCCGAATCAGACTGCAAAATAACCGGATTACCCGCCGAAGCCCTCTGCGCCCGCGCTTGCTTGCGCATTGCCAATGCCGCTCGCGGCTAGTCAGAAATAAACCCATTATCTATACCGCTTGTTAATAGGATTAATAATTGGGTTTGCGTTTGTTGAGGAAGGCATCCACACCTTCCTTATGGTCTTTGCCCTCAAAGGCCGCGAGGAATATTTTCTCGGACTGCTCGTCGTCATCTTGGGCCCCAGATTGGACGCGCTTAATGGCTTTCTTGATTTCCCGCAAGCTATGGGCGCTGTTATTTAACAGCAGGGCGGCATAATCGCGCGTTTGTTGTTCCAGATTTTCTGCGTTAAAAATGTCATTAATCAGCCCAATCTGAAGTGCCTTCGCCGAATCGATAATACGCGCAGAGAAGAGGATGTCACGGGCCGCTGCCGGGCCCACCTGATCCAGAAGCCGCCGTGTATCGGACAAACCATATACAAGGCCAAGGCGGGCGGGGGTGATGCCATATCGGGATTTTTCATCACCAAAACGTATGTCACAACTGAGCGCCAAGATGCAGCCACCGCCAACACAAGGGCCGGATATCATAGCAATGGTTGGCTTTGATAAATTTTCAATGGCCCGGCTGGCGGCGCGGATCGCCCGGCGGTTTTGATCGCGCATCGCTGTATCATTAATGAAAAGGTCAAATTCACTGATGTCTGCCCCGGCGCAGAATATATTTTGCGTGGCTGAGCATAAAATCAGAATTTTAACCTGGGGATCATTTTCGGCCTGTGCGATGAGGGCGGGAATGGCCTGCCACATATGAATATTCAAAGCATTTTTCTTATTGGGACGGTTAAGGATCAACCAAGCGATATTTTGATCTTTTTCTAAATATATAAGGTTTTTTGTCATGGGTATTATCATAACGAAATGTCTTTGGAAATAAAGAATATTTTGACTCTGAGGTTGACGTTTTTTGACCCTATAAACAACTAATAATTGTAATATAGTCTTTCATATTATTACACTTATTGACCTTCTTCGTGAAAGATTAACAGCATTAATGTTATTTTAAGTATTATTTAGTTAATATCACTCAACATAAAGTAGTAAAAAATGATGTTATCTTTAGGAGAATAATGTGACTTCATATGCCATAGCCAATTCTGATGATGAGATTTCTTTGACGTTAAAATCTATTATGGATTTAACGGAAGCCGAAAATTTACGATTAACTTTTCTAGATTGCCTGACGAAAGGAAAAAGCTTGAAAATTGTGGCCAGTGAGGTAGAGCGCATTACGACACCATGCCTTCAAATACTGCTTTCTCTTAAAAACAGGGCAGATTTTCATCATATTGATTTTTCGATCGTTGACATGACAGAAGCCTTTAAATCTGCTCTTTATGATATCGGTCTTGAGGAACATATAGCCCCCATGGAGCAAAGAATATGAAAAAAACCGCCCTAACTATTGACGATTCAAAAACCATGCGGGATATGGTGTCATTCACCCTGAAAAATGCGGGGTATGACGTTGTCGAAGCTGAAAATGGACAGCTCGGGCTTGATAAAATAGCCGGCGCATCGTTCGATGTTATTATTACAGATGTCAATATGCCGGTGATGGATGGCATTACCTTCACCCGCGAAGCACGTAAGCGCGCAGAGGCAAAAACGACCCCAATTCTTATTTTAACCACAGAAAGTGGGTCCGATATCAAGAATGAAGGCCGAAGCGCCGGCGCGACGGGATGGATCGTGAAACCATTCAATCCGGAAAAACTACTTCAAGTTGTTGAAAAAGTTTGTGGATTCTAAAAATCCTGTGGGTCTTAAATAAAATGACCTGAATTAATATGACGCAAATAACCTATTTTAAGGAAACATAATGTCAGACCCAATGGAGCAGTTTAAAGTAATATTCTTTGATGAATGTACTGACCTGTTGACCAGCCTTGAGGAAGGCCTGATGCAATTACAGGCCGGTGATTGTGATGAGGAAGTGGTTCATTCGGTTTTTCGCGCCGTTCATTCCATAAAAGGCGGCGCAGGGGCTTTCGGGTTTGACCGGTTGGTTGCCTTTGCCCATATTCAAGAAACATTATTGGATGACATAAGGTCAGGCGCGTTGGAGATGGACCCGGCGTATATGACAGTATTGCTTCAGGCCTATGATATATTAAGCGAATTGGTTGGCGCAGCGCAGCGCGGTGAAGAGGTTGCAGACGAGCTCGGCGATGATGTGGCCAAGGCTATGAAAGCCATTCTGGATCAAACAGGTGTGCCGCTGGCGGAGAAAAGCACGGCAGCGACCCCCAAGGAGCCTGATACTGATGTTGATACGGGTTCTGTAGAAAAAAACACGCGGATTTTCAAAATTTCATTCAAGCCCTATGAAGAATTATTTCAACGGGCAAATGAGCCAATCCTGTTGATCAAAGAACTTGGAACGTTAGGCGACCTTACCGTGAAACTGAATGTTTCCGATGTGCCGGATATTGAAGAAATGGAAGCTGAGCATGCTTATTTTTCTTGGGAATTCCGTTTAATAACAGAATATGACGAAGCGGCCATTCGGGAAGTATTTGAATTTGTAGAAGATGATTGTGATCTGCTGATCACGGACCATGGGGTTTATTTGTCGCCGGAGGCATTTGTCGAGGATGCGCAGGCCGGCTTGTTCGAAGATATCGAAGATGAGCCAGATGCGTTGAAACCGCAGAAAACCGCAAAAGCTGTAAAGCCCGGCGAGGCTGTTGTCAGCCAATCCATTCGTGTTGAACTGGATAAGGTGGATACCTTGGTAAATATGGTTGGCGAGCTGGTGATTACGCAGGCCATGTTGCGCGAACAGGGCGGCGAACTTCTGGTGGAACAATATCCAAACCTCGTTCAGGGTATCGAAGATCTGTCCCGTCATATTCGTGATTTGCAGGACTGCGTTATGGCCATCAGAGCGCAGCCCGTAAAGTCAGTATTTTCCCGAATGCCGCGTCTGGTTCGGGAATTGACGGCCACGCTCGGTAAAAAGGCGCGCCTTGTGATGTCTGGTGAAGAGACAGAGGTGGATAAAACAGTTACCGAAAGAATTGGGGACCCCCTGATGCATATGATTCGCAACAGCGTTGATCACGGCCTGGAAATGCCGGATGTCCGGGCAAAGGCGGGCAAGAATGAAGAGGGGATCATAAATCTTTCTGCCTTTCATCGGGGCGGGCGTATCTTCATAGAAATAGAGGATGACGGGGCAGGGATAAATAAGGCCGTTGTTCTGGAAAAAGCGATCGCCAATGGCTTGGTAAGCCCGGACGCAAATCTTTCTGATGAAGAAATTAACAACCTTATTTTTATGCCCGGCTTCTCGACGGCTAAAAGCGTTACCAATGTTTCTGGCCGGGGTGTGGGTATGGATGTGGTTCGTAAAAATATTCAAAGCCTTGGCGGGCGTATATCCATTCGGTCAGAGGAGGGAAAAGGCAGTAGATTTACCATGTCACTTCCCCTGACATTGGCGGTTATGGACGGTATGGTGGTGGATATTGGATCTGAGAAATATGTCCTGCCGCTGGTCAATATTATTCAAACCCTCAGGCCGGGGAAAGAGGATGTGAATAGCCTGCCCGATGGCCGAAATGTCATGATGTTTCGGGGGGAATATATACTTTTGGTGCCTTTATATGACCTGTACGACATTGATGATGCCATCCAAAACCCCTGCGAAGGCCTTGTCGTGGTGGTCGAAGGGGACGGCGGCGTTCTCATGGGCTTTATTGTGGATGACCTTGTTAATCAGCAACAGGTTGTCATTAAAAGTCTGGAGTCAAATTATGCCTTGGTTGAGGGCGTATCCGGCGCAACTATTCTGGGGAATGGCCGCGTGTCGTTGATTGTGGATATTTCCACCATACAGGATATGTCGGCCAATCAATTAAGGGAATTCCAATCTGCCTCGCCGGAAACAAGAAAAATTTCACCACAGGCACAAATTAGCGCGGAGATACACTGATGACAAATCAAGAAACGAATGGTCAAGAAACCCATGACACGTCCAGCCAGAAGGGCGATATCAAACAGTATATCTCCTTTAATGTCGGCCAGGAGCTCTACGCTGTTGAAATTACGACGGTACGAGAGATCAAAGGCTGGATTCCCACGACCAGCCTGCCCAATTCACCGGATTATATGCGCGGCGTGATTAATATGCGCGGTGTGATTGTCCCTGTATTTGATCTGCGAACGCGTTTCAATCGGGGGCACACGGAGCCCGGCAAAAGCCATGTGGTCATAATTGTTAAACTGGGTGAGCGGACGATCGGTATTCTAGTGGATGCCGTATCCGATATTCTCACCATTCCGCAAGAAGATATCCTGAGCGTGCCGGATAAGGACGTAAACCCGGAATATGCCTTCATGGAAGGATTGGTGTCTGTTGAAGATAAAATGGTCGCGATCATTAAGCCGCGGATGCTTTTTGATATAAATTTAATCCCTGATTTGGACGCCGCCGCCGCTTAACGTGCCGCCTAACATGAACAAATCGCAAAAAATAAAATATTGAACATTAAGGAGACTATCTGATGACTAAGAATTCCTCAGCATTTATGAATATAGCGCGTAGCATTAAAGCTAAAACATTTGGTGTCATAATTTCCGCCCTGATCTTTGCATCACTGGCCATTTTTATTGCCGTGGCCGTCACAAGCGGGAATTTAGTCTATCCCTTAACGGGCGGGACATTAATGGTTGCTATCCTGATGACCTTATCGGCGTACCGCAGCAAACATACCGAGGAAATGACGATAATCCATGAGGCATTATCCCGATTGTCTGAGGGTGACGTAACCGTGGATATGTCCGAAGACGTATTCTCTGAGGATGTTCAGGATCTATACAGGTCGATTGATGATATTAGCGGCACAGCCATGAAATCACATCGTTTATTGGCAGAGGCAGATAGCCAGATAAAGGCCATCGCCAAGGCACAAGCGGTGATTGAATTTGATATGGATGGTATGATTATCACCGCGAACGATAATTTCTTAAGTGTTCTGGGCTATAGTCTTGACGAAATTCAGGGGCAGCATCACAGTATGTTTGTAGAGCCATCATATAAAGAGAGTTCTGAATATAGAGCGTTTTGGGCAAAGCTGAATCGGGGTGAATTTGAATCCAATCAATATAAGCGCTTAGGTAAAGGCGGTAAGGTCGTTTGGATCGATGCGTCTTATAACCCTATATTTGATGAAAATGGCAAACCCGTAAAAATTGTGAAATATGCGAGTGATATTACGGCACAAAAGATTTTAGCCGGTGACAACCAGCGTATCAAGATCGCCTTGGATAATGCCAGTACCAATGTCATGGTGGCGGATGCCGATTTGAATATTGTTTATATGAATAAAACGCTGATAAAAATGATGCAGCAGTCAGAATCGGATTTAAGAAAAACCCTCCCTAATTTTAATGCCAGCAAACTCATTGGGACAAATATTGACATTTTCCATAAAAACCCAGCCCACCAACGGGGCATGCTGGAAAATCTGACCGCTACGATCAATACAAATATTAAAGTTGGTGCCTTTGATTTTAACCTGAATGTGAATCCGGTGAATGATGCGAATGGCGAACGTTTGGGCATGGTTGTTGAATGGAAGGATATGACTCAGGAACTGGCCATCGAAGAAGAAATCAATATGGTTGTGAATGCGGCAGCGGCGGGTGATTTCACCAAACGTGTTAGCACTGAAGATAAAGAAGGCTTCATGCTAAGCCTTGCCAATAACATGAATACAATCGGGATCAATACGCAAGCCGCGACGGATGACTTGGCACGGGTTTTAAGCGGCCTTGCCAAAGGTAACCTGACCGAGAAGATCGAAGCAGACTATGAGGGCACCTTCGATCTGCTGAAAAACAGCTCAAATGAAACGGCAGCGCAATTGATGAATATTGTAAGTCAGGTGAACCAATCTGCGGCAGAAGTGGCGACGGCCTCTGCGGAGCTATCCACGGGCAGTGATGATTTGAGCCGCCGGACAGAGGCGCAGGCCTCATCCTTGGAAGAAACCGCAGCCTCTATGGAGGAACTGGCGGTTACCGTGAAACAAAATTCGGAAAATGCCGAAGATGCCAACAAGCTTGCCGAGAAATCTCGTGAAATGGCCAATGATGGTGGCGAGATCGCAAAACAGGCGGTTGAAGCCATGAGCGTTATTGAAGATTCCTCTCAAAAGGTTTCCGATATCATCGGGGTTATTGATGATCTGGCTTTCCAGACCAATCTATTGGCCTTGAATGCCGCGGTGGAAGCCGCGCGCGCAGGCGAAGCGGGCAAAGGTTTTGCGGTTGTTGCAGAAGAAGTCCGCACGCTGGCTCAACGATCAGCCCAAGCCTCCAATGAAATAAAGTCATTGATTACCAGCTCCAATACCCAAGTTAAAAACGGGGTTGAACTGGTGAATAATGCGGGGTCTTCCTTAAGCGAAATCCGCGAGTCTATTGCCAAAGTCGCGGAAATTGTTGCGGAAATTGCCAGCGCGAGTTCAGAACAGGCTCAAGGCATTGATGAGGTAAATGTGGCCATTGCAGAGATGGATGATATGACCCAGCAAAATTCATCGCTTGTGGAACAAAGTACGGCATCGGCCAGAGTATTGGAAGGTCAGGCAACAGAAATGCAACGCTTAATGTCTTTCTTTAAAATTGGTGAAATGACCGAACCAATGGCCGCGGTATCAACAGTGCGGGCGCAGCAGAGTAAAGTGAAAGAATATGCCTCAGAGGCGCAAATCATGACGCCTGTCATCAAAAAGAAGGTGGCCGTTAATGGAGCAGAGGCGGGCTGGTCTGAATTTTAGGAGATAGGCTCATGGCGAAGCCAGCGACAAAGGTCAGGGAATTTGAGTGGCGAGACCAGGACTTCGAATTTTTAGCAAACCTGCTTTATGAGAAAACCGGAATCGTGCTGAACGAGAAGAAAAAGGAAATGATGTATGGGCGTCTGGTGCGTCGCCTTCGGGCGCTGGACATCAAAAGTTTCGCTAACTATTGTGATTACCTCAGGGGCTCATCCGGAAATGTGGAATTGGGTTTTACATTGAATGCAATCACCACAAATACGACCAATTTTTTTCGGGAAAATCATCATTTTGATTATTTGCGGGATAAAATTTTACCGCCTGTCCGCAAGCAAATAGATCAGAATCCAGAACATCATTTTCGCATATGGTCTGCGGGATGTTCTTCAGGACAGGAGCCCTACAGTATCGCCATGGTTATGCATAAAGTTCTGGGCAAGAAAGCGCAGAATAGTAAAATCCTGGCCACAGATTTGGACAGTAATGTTCTGGATAAGGGCAAGCGCGGGCAGTATGAGGCCAAATTATGTCGGGAAACCATCCCCAGACTGTTTTTAGCCTCCCATACAAAAAAAGTAAAAACCGCCAAAGGTGATGAAATTGTCATATCTGATGATATTAAAAAGCTCATCTCATTCAAGCAATTGAACCTGTTACATGATTGGCCAATGACAGGGACTTTCGACGCTATTTTCTGCCGAAATGTCATGATTTATTTTGATAAAGCTACTCAGAAAAAACTGGTCATGCGCTATGCAGAATATCTTAAACCAGGGGGCATTCTATATGTTGGGCATTCTGAAAGCTTACTAAGCGTATCTGATATTTTTAAAAGCCAGGGGAAAACCATATACAGGAAAATATCGTGAGAGATTCTTCTCTGGAGCTTCTGAAAAATGGGCGCAATAGGCAATTTCCTGTTGATCGACGCCAGAACGAAGCTTTGATCGATATTCCTGCGGGAACAAATTATTATGACTCACATTACGATACAATGGTTCATAAGATCAATGAGGGCGGCTTTTGTGTTCTCAGCCGGTCAAGTCATATCATTATGACCACCCTCGGCTCCTGTATTTCGGTTTGCATGCATGACCCAGAGGCCAGAGTGGGGGGTATGAACCATTTTTTATTGCCGGAATGCAGGGGGGCGGGGTCAGGAAATAACCTGAGTATGAGATACGGAATAAATGCCATGGAAACCTTATTTAATGAAATTATCAAACGGGGCGGCAAAAAGTCAAGATTAGTGGTTAAGGCCTTTGGCGCGGGCAAGGTGATAAATATTACCAATGATATAGGCGCGAGGAACCAGCTTTTTTTAAAACAATATATTGCCGATGAAGGCTTGAAACTTGCGACACAGGACTTGGGCGGCAACTTTCCGCGCGGCGTCATTTTTTATCCGTCCACTGGCAAGGCTTTCGTCAGGATATTGCGGCGGGCCAGTGATGTGCGGATCGGCGAGCAAGAAGAACGGTTCCGTAAGCAAATCAGTGATGAATTTAGCGCGAGTGATATCAAATTATTTTAGCAGGAAGATCAAATGATAAAGAAAATTAGATTATTGATTATTGATGACTCCCCATTGATCCGGGCGATGATCAAATCTATCGTGGCTGATGATCCTGCTATCGACGTTGTGGGAGAGGCTGCGGATCCAATGGAAGCACGAGAGAAAATCAAACAATTAAATCCGGATGTGGTGACGCTTGATGTGGAGATGCCCAAAATGGATGGCTTGTCTTTTTTGGAAAAAATTATGTCTTTGCGGCCTATGCCGGTCGTTATGGTCTCTACTCTGACGCAAAAAGGCGCCGATGTGACTCTGCGGGCTTTGGAACTTGGGGCGGTGGATTATGTGGCGAAACCATTGAATCAGGACTTGACCGTCGTCGGACAGGAATTGCTGGTGAAAATCAAGGTCGCCAGCAATGCGCGGGTTAGCGGAAAAAAACACTTGGATCAGGCGTATAAGCCCATCGTAAATTCAGGGGGCTATGCGAAAAAACTGATCGCCATCGGCTCCTCAACGGGCGGGGTGGAAGCCTTGTATGACATTATTTTGCAATTGCCGGTTGATTGTCCGCCCGTGGTCGTTGCGCAACATATCTCAAAAGGATTTTCCGAACGTTTTGCGGAACGGGTGAATAGATGCGCCGAAATAAATGTTAAAGAAGCGGTGGACGGTGAAAAACTTATGGCTGGTATGGTTTATATCGCGCAGGGCGGCAAGCATATTTTGATAAAAAAAACAGGCTATGAGTATTACTGTCAAATCGTTGAGGATATAGAAGGGGAAAGTTTCCGGCCTTCTGTAGACAGGCTTTTTCTTTCTGTTGCCGAAGTGGTCGGTTGTGATGCGGTCGGCGTTATATTGACAGGCATGGGGAAAGACGGCGCGCTTGGTATGCTCACAATGCGCAAAAAGGGAGCCCCGACATTAGGGCAGGATGAGGACAGCAGTGTTGTCTATGGCATGCCGCGGGCCGCCATGATGGCGGGCGGCGTAGAAAAGCAGGTTTCCCTTGGCCAAATGGCGCGGCACATTGTTTTGGCTTGTAGCCAAAGCGCGCGCTTAAAGAAAGCAGGGGGCTAATGGCAGATAACCTCCCGCGAAAAAGTAACGGCGGTGCCATTGCAATGGATGAAAAGGATGTTCATGATATGCGGCAATTGGCCTTGGGTAATATCAGCGAAGAAATATTGGAAATTTCCAATATCGTTGAAAACAGCATTGTTGATCTGTCCGGCGAATTTCAGAAATTGGCACAATTTTCAAAGCAGCAGGCCGAAAGTATTGCGCGGGTACGTGATTTACTTAAATCAGAAAATATC
>JAJRQU010000069.1 GCA_024280095.1 Alphaproteobacteria bacterium
AAATAATATTCTCTATACTTGACTATAAATAGGGCCCGAGGCGTTTAGCCCACCCTATAGAACAAAAATTTGACCATATTAAGGTATATTCATGATGGCCGTTTGCACTTTTTATCCACAGGCTTTTAACAAAGAACTTGGCGAAAGCAAACTAGCTGATTTCATAGAATATTGCCGCGACCAACAAGTAACAGATATTGTTGCATTATTTAATAAAAATAACCATCGTGATCTATTATCTGCTGTCTTTTCCAACAGCCCCTATTTATCTCGCCTGCTGACCAGGGATGTGCATTTTACCAGACGATTACTTTCGGAAGACTTTGATGTCCTGTTTGAAGAGGTGATCAGGGGGTTGAGCGAGATATTACCCGTTATCAAAGACATTAAGCAGATCATGCGGCATTTAAGACTGGCAAAAGCGCGGGTGGCCTTGATTACTTCTTTTGCTGATCTTTCTGGGGCATGGCCTCTTGAAGTCATCACAGATCGCCTTACGGAATTCGCAGAAGTTTCGGTTGCTCTTACGGTAAGCCATCTGCTCCGTGCTGAAATGATCAAGGGAAATCTTGCCATACCGCCCCATTTATCTGCAACGCCAATCGATCAACTTCTGGCAAGCCCTGATATATCAAAGAATACAGGCTATGTGGTTCTTGCCATGGGAAAAATGGGTGGGTTTGAGCTTAATTACTCAAGCGATATTGACCTGATTGTCTTATATGACAATGATATTGTTCGGGTCGCAGGCCGCAAAACGGCGCAGGATATGTTTATCCGGCTCACTCGGAATTTGGTTAAAATTATGCAGGAAAGGACGCAAGACGGCTATGTCTTTCGAACGGACCTGCGCCTCAGGCCGGATCCCGGCGCGACGCCAATTGCCATATCCATGGAAGCGGCGGAAGTCTATTATCAATCCATGGGCCTGAATTGGGAACGGGCCGCCATGATAAAGGCAAGGCCGGTTGCCGGTGATATAGCCGCAGGTCATGATTTCCTGTCGCGAATAAAAGGCTTTGTCTGGCGCAAACATCTTGATTATGCGGCATTGGAAGATATTTACGCGATTAAAAAGCTTATACATCAGCATCATGGCCATGGGGCCATTGGTTTTGCCGGGCAGGATATTAAGCTCGGGCATGGCGGCATTCGGGAGATTGAATTTTACGCGCAGATATTTCAGCTCATATCAGGGGGGCGCGAGCCGGAACTTCGGGTGCCGGCAACCTGCAACGCGCTAAATGCGTTGGAAGAAAATCAGAAATTATCTACTGTGGATAATAAAATTCTTCAGGATGCCTATCGTTTTTACAGAACTTTGGAACATCGATTGCAGATGATCAATGATGACCAAACCCATAGTCTGCCGGAAAGCCCGGAAGATCTTGCCAGAATAACAAGTTTCATGGGATATGAAAAACAGGCGGAGTTTGAAAATGAGCTGAAGAATCACCTCCATAATGTGCATGGCCTTTTCACAGACCTGTTGAAAGATTCCCATCAGGATGAGGGCATTGATCCGCTGTTAGATTTTCCGTCCGATGGTTTCAATGAGGATACGCTTGAGGCTATTACCTCTTATGGCTATCAGGATGCAAAAGCCATTCATACGATTATCAGTCGTTGGCTATTGGGACGGTACCGTGCCTGCAGAACCAAACGCGCGCGCGATCTGCTCCATAATTTGATTCCGGAAATTCTGTCAAATTTTGGTAAATATGCGGAACCAGATACCGGTTTTCGTAAATTTGATACATTTCTGTCCCGCCTGCCCTCAGGCGTTCAGCTCTTCTCTTTTATCAAGGCCCAGCCGTGGCTTTTGGAATTGCTTTCGGAAATTATCGGCATTGCCCCGAATTTAGCAGATCAATTGGCAAAACGGCCCCTATTACTGGATGCTGTGCTCAATAATAATTTCTTTGAGGCTTCCTTCAACAGGCAGGATTTGACTGAGCAGCTCGAAAGCCAGCTTACCGTCGCCAAGGATTTTCAGGATATTCTGGATATTATGCGCAAATGGGCCGGTGAAAATAAATTTCAGGTTGGGGTTCAGATTTTACGACATAACATCGATGCTAAAACCGCCGGTAAAAATTTATCCTTGCTTGCGGACGTCATTCTTGAGGCCATGTTAAACAAAGTTATCGAAGATTTTTCCAAAAAACACGGCAAGATTGAAGGGGCTGAATTCGCCGTTTTAGCCCTTGGAAAACTTGGCGGTCATGAGCTTACCACCACATCTGATCTGGATTTGGTATTTATATATGACGCCCAAAGCGCGCCCCTGATGTCAGACGGCCAAAAGCAACTTTCCATAAATCATTATTTTGCCCGCTTTAGCCAACAATATATCAATGCCTTGACAGCCATGACAGCAGAGGGAAAATTATATGAAATAGATATGCGGCTGCGCCCGTCGGGAAATGCGGGGCCTATTGCCGTTACACTGGCAAGTTTTGAGGAGTATCAACGGCGGGATGCCTGGACGTGGGAACATCTTGCCCTGACACGCAGTAGAAGTGTTTCAGGCTCGAATGTTCTGAAAGAAAAAATTACCCGCATTATAGCGCAATCTCTCAGGCATAAAACCCGTGATCCGAAAAAACTGCTGATAGATACCTGCGAGATGCGGGAAAAGCTGCGCAATGAATTTGATACGCGGCATATCTGGTCGCTTAAACAAATTCGGGGCGGTTTGGTTGATATTGAATTCATCTGCCAGTATCTGATCCTGAAACATGCCGCCGGCCACCCTAAAATTTTGACTCCCAACACGCTCGACCAGATATCAGTTTTACGTGAAAAAAACATCCTCTCCAATGATCAGGCTGATCTGCTCTATCAATCCTGTGAATTCATGCAGAATCTTCAAATTATTTTGCGGCTATGTTACGGTGACAGTGTTAAGTTCAATCCAGAGCTTTCCGATGACTCCCATGCCTTCATGACAACATTATGTATGAGGTTTAACGTTGACAATATTGACCAATTGACGCAAAAACTTTTAAATACTCAAAAAAATATCTATCAACTTTATCAGGAAATTATTGAAAGCCCTGCTAAAAAGTTAACTAAATAAGGAAATATACATGCTCGAAGTCGGCCAAGAAGCCCCAAAGTTTTCTCTGCCAGATGAAAATGGTACAATCATTTCCCTTGATGATTTCAAGGGTAAAAAGCTTGTGCTTTATTTCTACCCAAAGGACAGCACACCCGGCTGCACCACAGAAGCAAAGGATTTTACCGCCCTCATCCCTGAATTTGACAAGGCCGGCGCGGTTGTCCTTGGGGCATCAAAAGACAGCATTAAGCGCCATCAGAATTTCATCGCCAAACAAAATCTCGGGCTAAGTCTGCTTTCCGATGAAGAGGGGGTTTTATGCGAGGCCTACGGCGTCTGGGTGATGAAAAAACTCTATGGCCGCGAATATATGGGCATTCAAAGAGCAACATTTTTGATCGATGAGGTTGGCATAATCCAACATATCTGGCGCAAAGTAAAAGTCAAAGGCCATGCCCAGCAAGTTCTGGAAACAATAAACTCAGCATAATCCGGCCCCCTGCCCTTCCAATTCAAGAACGGGCATAACAGTACGGTTTTAGAAAAATGGTGGGCTATGATGGAAGTAATTTGAACATCTTGTTCGATGAACTGGCGAAATGGGTAGATATGTTGAAAGACATAATCAATAAACAAAAAACATCTGTTCCTGAACCATAAATGGGGATTTTCCATCTCCCCAAACCAACAACATTTTAAACCATTATAAGCTCTGCCCGATTGGGCGGCGCTTTTTTATTGAGGGAACCGTGAAAGGTCATCGTATAATCTCTATAGAAAGGTTGTTATAAAATCACTTGACCAATATCAAATACCTTTGGTTAAATTGGATGTATCGATAAATAGCTTGACCTTAGAGTATACTCCAAGGTGTAGGTTTGTTCACAAAGGAAGAATAATGAGTGATTTAACCATAGGATTATTGGCAAAAGAAAGCGGCGTAAGGACCGATACCATTCGTTATTATGAGCAACTAGGCATTATCAGTCCAGAAGCACGGTCAAACGCCGGATATCGTCTTTACGGCACGGAAAGCGTGCGTACCGTTAAATTTATCCGCCGCGCCAAGGACCTTGGTTTTACTTTGGCCGAGATTAAAACGCTGCTGACCCTTAAGACATCACAAAGTGCCACATGTAAAGATATGTTGGAGCGCACGGATTCAAAAATTGTGGAAGCCAAAGAAAATATGCGGCATTTAAACCACATGCATGATGCGCTGAAAAAATTATCCAACGCCTGTCCAGGTGGTGACATGCCTTTAAGCGAATGCCCCATCCTCGATCATTTGTACCCTGAAGTTTAGAAAGGAGAGAATCATGAACCTTGATCACGAACATTATCATAAGCCAAAGAATAAGATGCCATGGTGGAAGACCTCTTTCGGCATGGCTTTCATCTTCTTTTTTGTCATTGCCGGCTATTTTTTGTTTATGGAGCATCGGGCGCATATCGGGAATAACTGGATTTGGCTGATCCTTCTGGCTTGTCCACTGATACATAAGTTTATGCATGGTGGTCATGGCAGTGATAATCATTCTGACAGTAAAGATAAAGAGAAGAGATAAGCCATGGAACATGCAATGCAATCTTATGGTCTCTGGTCACTGGTGATTTTAAATTCTGCTATTTTTATTATCTTCGCGTTCAGTTTTTTTAAGCCCAGAACAAAACGCGACTGGCGAAGCTTCGGCGCTTTTTCGGGCTTTATTATTGCGCTCTTTACCGAGATGTATGGCTTTCCACTCACCATTTATCTGCTGTCCGGGTGGCTGACGGAAAAATACCCCGGGGTGGATTTTCTTTCTCATGAAAAGGGACATCTTTGGAATACGGTCCTTGGTTTTGAAGGTAACCCGCATTTCGATCCGATGCATCTGGCCAGCTTTGTCTTTATTGGTGTCGGTTTCTGGGTTTTATCAGCAGCCTGGCCGGTACTTTTCAAAGCGCAGCGCGCTGGGAAGATGGCCGTGACAGGGATGTACGCCAAAATGCGCCATCCGCAATATATTGGATTTATCACGATTATGTTTGGGTTTTTACTGCAATGGCCGACTATTCCAACTCTGGTCTTATTTCCGATTCTAACCTATATGTATATTAGGTTAGCGAAAAGAGAAGAAGCGGATGCGCGGGTTGAATTTGGCAAAGCCTATGATGATTACGCCGCGCATGTTCCGGCTTTTATCCCAAAATTTTCATCAACCAAAACCATAAAGGAGCAAAATCATGACACATGAACATAAAGAAGGCGGTTGTTGCGGTGGCCATAACAAAAATTCAAAACAAGAGCAGGAAAAATCAGAAAAAAAGAATGCTGATTGCTGCCACGACAAGGAAAAAGACAAAAAGCCTGAAAAAAATATGTCTGATAGCTCAGGCGGATGCTGCGGCGGACATTAAAATAAGGAAAAGAAAATCCATGGATCATTCACAGCACGAAAAAACCACAGAATATAAAGCAGGTGGCCTGAGCCTGATCGGTGCGGGAGTTCTTGCGCAACCAGTATAGAAGAAAAGGAGCCGGATCATAATGGGAGAATTACTGATAGTTTCTTTTGTATCTGTCATTGCCATTTTTCTGGCTACATCTTTGTTCTATGAGTGCTTGTGTTTTCTTTCCCGTTTTATTGCTAATTCGCCTGGAAATCACCGTACCCTTATGCTCACCATGGTTTCCGGTATATTTGTAGCTCATGCGGCGGCGATATTCATTTATGCTGTTTTTTATTGGGGGCTCACTCATTACGCAGGATTTGCAGATTTATCAGGTAATGTTGAGGATCATTTTCTGACCTATCTGTATTTCTCTATTACGAGCTATTCCTCTCTTGGGATAGGCGATGTTTTCCCCGTAGGTTCCTTGCGGTTTTTAGCAGGCGTGGAAGCGATTAACGGTCTGATCCTCATCACCTGGTCGGCAGCTTTCACTTATTTTATTGTTCAGGAAATGTGGGACGCTCATAACACGAAAGATAAAGGAGACTAAATCCATGACACAGAGTCATAAAAACGAACATAAAGAATGCCATATGCACGATACCGGAACGAAAGACCCGGTGTGCGGGATGGATGTCGATCCGGAAAAGACAGAACATCATTTTACCTTTGAGAAGCAAGATTATCATTTTTGTTCTGAGAAATGTTTACATAAATTCAAGACTTCTCCAAAGGAATATCTGGATCCGAAGAAAGAGATTCCGGTTATTGAAGGTGCGATTTACACCTGTCCGATGCATCCCGAAATTGAGCAGGTTGGGCCGGGGGATTGTCCAATTTGCGGCATGGCTTTGGAACCTAAAAACATTGCGGATGCTCTTGATGAGGGTCCTAATCCGGAGCTGATAGACTTCAACCGTCGTTTCTGGGTTGGGGTAATATTGAGTATACCGCTTCTTATTTTATCCATGTCGCCCTATGTCGGCATTACCAGTATTCGGGAATTTTTCGGTGAATCCCCCACACTTTGGATTGAGTTTGCCTTAGGAACGCCTGTGATTCTCTGGTCGGGCGCACCATTTTTTGTGCGAGGGTATCACTCGTTTCGAAGTATGAACCTCAATATGTTCAGCCTGATTTCCATGGGAACGGGGGCAGCTTATATCTTTAGTGTAGTTGCGGTGCTGATGCCGGATATTTTTCCCGATGGTTTCCGGGATAGTCAGGGGCATGTCGGGGTTTACTTTGAAGCCGCCGCCGTAATTATTACGCTGGTTCTTCTCGGCCAGATTATGGAACTGCGCGCGCGGGAGCGCACCGGATCGGCAATCAAGGCGCTGCTTGACATGGCTGCCAAAACGGCACGGGTTATGAGAGATGATGGCAGTGAAGAAGAAATTCCGCTTGAGAATGTGCAGGTTGGTGACAAATTGCGCGTGCGTCCGGGCGATAAGGTTCCGGTGGATGGCAAGGTTCTTGAAGGGCACTCCTCTATTGATGAATCCATGATATCGGGCGAACCTTTGCCGGTTGAAAAAGTTGCCGGAGATAATGTGACCGGCGCGACGATTAACGGAACCGGGAGCCTGATTATGGAGGCCACCCGCGTGGGGGCCGATACCATGCTGTCTCAAATTGTCGAGATGGTTGCCAATGCGCAGCGATCTCGCGCCCCGATTCAGAAATATGCCGATATGGTGGCCGGGCTTTTTGTGCCAGTGGTAATTATAGTCTCGATTGTTGCCTTCGCTGCCTGGGCGATTTGGGGACCGGAACCGGCGCTATCCTATGGACTTGTCGCGGCTGTAGCCGTATTAATCATTGCTTGCCCGTGCGCCCTTGGACTGGCGACACCAATGTCGATTATGACAGCCACAGGGCGCGGTGCGCAGGCCGGAGTTCTTATCAAGGACGCCGAAGCGCTGGAGCGTTTTGAAAAAGTGGATACACTGATCTTGGACAAGACAGGCACACTCACCGAAGGCAAACCAAAGCTGGTTGCCGTTTTACCCGAGGAAGGACATGACGAGACGGAAGTATTGCGCCTTGCGGCTTCCCTAGAGCGCGGCTCTGAACACCCTCTGGCTGAAGCTATTGTAAAAGGCGCAGTGGAACGCGGCGTGGAAATGGCTAAGGCGACAGATTTTGAAGCTATAACGGGCAAGGGCGTAAAAGGTGTGGTCGATGGCCATGCTGTCGCGCTTGGTAATGCAGCACTGGTGGCTGATATGGGGCTTGATGGCGGCGCGTTTGTCGAGGCCGCTAATGTACGCCGTGATGAGGGAGAAACCGTGATGTTTATTATTCTTGACGGAGAGATTGCCGGGCTGGTTTCTGTCGCAGATCCGGTTAAGGAAACAACGCCCGCAGCTCTGAAAGAACTGCACCGCCTAGGTTTTCGCATTATCATGGCAACGGGCGATAATGAACGTACGGCAAAGGCTGTCGCGGCAAAGCTTGGTATTGATGAAATACGCGCAGATGTTCTACCCGAAGATAAAGCACGCATCATCAAGGAACTTCAAGATCAAGGCCATAAAGTTGCCATGGCCGGAGACGGCGTGAATGACGCCCCTGCTCTGGCGCAGGCAGATGTTGGCATTGCCATGGGAACGGGCGCAGATGTGGCAATCGAAAGCGCAGGATTCACCTTGATCAAGGGTGATTTAAACGGGATTGTCCGCGCGCGGCGTCTTGTGCGCGCCACCATGCGCAATATCCGGCAGAATTTGTTCTTTGCGCTAGCCTATAATGCCGCCGGTGTTCCCGTCGCCGCAGGTATTTTATTCCCGGTTTTCGGCATACTCATAAGCCCTATGTTCGCCGCCTTCGCCATGAGCGCATCCTCATTCTCGGTTGTGATGAATGCGCTTCGTTTGCGTCGGGTGAAAATCTGAACCATATTAAAATGAACCATAAACAGGAAAAGGAGAATGGCAATGGATCAATTTGCAGGCGATATTGCCGCCACACTTGAAATAGCGCTAATCGGCGCTGGTCTGGTAATAGTTTATTACGCGCTCAAAGAAGACTCAAAACTGATGAAAGCCGCAGGGTATATCATGATAATCGGTGGTACCTTGGGGCTGATTTGCACAGGTTATTGGTGGTTCAAATACCACGAAGCCGGTGTCTTCAATAGCCCTGTAAACAAGGCCATTCATTTGATGCAGCATAGTACCGATAATACCAACCATCACTTTTTTCGAAAGGATCAATAACAGAAAACGACGTTGTTATTATCAGCATAGCGCGAGGCCCTGTCATTGATGTAAAGGCTCTGCCTCGTGCGCTCGCGGCAAAGTCAACAGCATGAAACTTACATTTTTAGGCGCGGCAGGTACGGTGACCGGATCAAAATATCTTCTTGAAGATGACGGGTAGAAAATTATCAGTGATTGCGGCCGCGAGCTTGTCGCAGACAAACATTGCGTTGGCGGACTGCCCGGGAACCGCACCACGCCGATTTGTCGTGGCGATTGTGGTTGCGCACGGTTTGACCATGAAAAACATCCTCACGCACGATAACCTCCCCGGTGGGGACAGCTTTTGGCTTCTGTTGCAATAGCATCCCCCATGAAACAAATGAAATTGACCTTTGCCCATTAATCGCTAAGAATAGCAGGAAAGAGGAGTTATAATTTCATGTATTTTTCCGAAACTATCAGATCTACTGTTGGCGGCGCTTTGGCCGCGCAGCATTTCTTCCAAAGAAATTACACCGCTTCATCTTCCTGAAAACCTTTAATAGGCAAAGCCGGGGGATAAAGCATCAATATTTTCCTTATTATCGCTGTATACTGTGATCTAAGTTTGATGATGGTGCGGCCGAGAAGACTCGAACTTCCACGGGATATTATCCCACAGCGACCTCAACGCTGCGCGTCTACCAATTCCGCCACGGCCGCACACTTTGAATTGGATCAAACCTTAAAAAGAATTTGACTGAGGGTGAAGTAACAAACCACAGCCGTTTTAGCAATAGTAATTATCACCAAAGGTCAAATATTTTCACCGATATGAATACCGCATTCGGCTTTATCCTGACCAGACCAGCGTCCCATACGCCTGTCCTGCCCGGCCTCGACGCGTTTTGTGCAGGGCATACAGCCAATAGAGGGATAGCCCTCTGCGACCAGAGGGTGTTTCGGCAGACCTTTATTTTCCATTATCTGGTCTAGTTCATCCTGATTCCAATGGGCCAAAGGATTGATTTTAAATTTTGAACCATCCTGTTCGATCAGTGGAATTGCGCTGCGTTCTGTGGTTTGAAATCTCTTGCGGCCTGTAATCCATGCGCCGTATTCATTCATGGCTTTGGCAAGGGGGCGTGTTTTACGCAGGTCGCAGCAGGCATCCGTATCTCGCGTCCAGAGCAATCCGTTTTTATCTTCATTAGCGACATCTTCGGGGCTTGGTTTTACGGTAATAATGTTGGTTAGTCCAAGTTTTTCCGCAATTCTGTCGCGGTAACTCACTGTTTCACCAAATAATTTCTGCGTATTCAGAAAAATAACCGGTGTTGCCGGATTTACCTCTGCAACCATGTCCAGTAACACAATGGACTCCGCACCGAAAGAAGATACCAGCGCAATATTATCCTGAAATTCTCCATTAATCATAGCGTCTAACAGATCCAAACTATTCAAATGGCCATATTCAGACATGAGCTCAGAGAAGTTTTTTACCTTCTGCGAATGGTCTGTTTTTTGTTGCGTTAATGACATATCTAATTCCTTCGTTACTGCTTTACAGTAATTTAGGGTGAATACATCATAAAATCAAGATTTCTGTGTATATTTATTTATACTACAGTTTTAAATATGTGAATATAGATCAATAATAATAAATGTCGAGAATTTAGTTTCGCTGGTAATTTTTAACGCTTTGCGTGATGCTGACGGCCACATTTTCGCCGGCGACCATGATTTCACCCTTGGCGATCATTTCACCGTTAGCATAAATTTTAACGGGCTGATCCTGATGACCGTCCAGCTCTATAACGGCGCCGCGCCCGAGCTTCAACAATTGTCTGATGGGCATCATCGTTTGGCCAAGCACAACGGTAAGTTCAACATCTACATCTTCTATTGCTTGTGACATTGTTAATTTTATCCTTAATTAATGTCTTTAAAATGGATATATATCCCACAATGTAATAACATAATTATTATTCGGTTAACAGGAAAAGCATGACCAAAACTAAAAATACACCATTACCCCTTGAATGGAAATATACAGAAGGCCTGACGTCTTATGACGAAGCCATGGCCGTTATGGAGCAAAGGGTTGCTGATATTCATCAGGGCACGGTATCCGAGCTTGTCTGGTTTTTGCAACATCCGCCGCTTTATACGGGCGGCACTTCAGCGAATATTGATGACCTGCTTCTGCCTGATCGTTTTCCCATATATGAAACGGGGCGCGGCGGGCAATATACCTATCACGGGCCGGGACAGCGTGTGGTTTATGTTATGCTTGACCTGACCCGGCGCGGGCGGGACCTTCGAAAATATGTTTTTCAGCTGGAACAATGGATCATTGAGACGCTGGCCGAATTTAACGTCACGGCGGAAAGGCGCGAGGGCCGGATCGGCGTTTGGGTAACCCGAAATGATGGCCGCGAAGAGAAAATTGCCGCCATAGGCGTTCGGATTCGTAAATGGGTAAGTTTTCATGGCATATGCATTAATGTTGAACCTGACCTTGAACATTACAGCGGCATTGTCCCCTGCGGTATTTCTGAGCATGGCGTAACGTCTCTTGCGGACCTCGGCCTTCCCATCGCCATGCATGATGTTGATGCTGTTCTAAAACATAAATGGATTGAAATATTCGAAACACCACATGAATAAATACTGGAAAAAAATAGCCGCTATCTTAATTCTTCCGGTGATGCTGTTCGGTTGCTCAATGGCTGTTGATACAGAGGTAGCCGAATTAGCCGTCAGTGAATTTCAAGAAAATTACAACAAAGGATCTTATGACGTTATTCATGAGAATGCACATACCGAATTTAGAAATTTTATATCACAGCAAAAATTCAACCTTCTTCTTAAAAAATTAAATAGCCATATGGGGATGCATATGAATTCTAGCCTCATAAGTTGGAAAGCCAAAACCAGCATTAGGGAAGGCATTACCATCACCCTGAACTATGATGCCGCATATGAAAATGATAATAAGGCAAGGGTAACATTTATCTATAAAGTCAATGACGGAATGGCCCGGTTATATAATTTTAATGTGGCCTCAAAAGCTTTAAACAGATCAAAAGATACCGATATTTAACGCTGCCTTTTTTCGATATCAACGGTTGGTTTCTGCGTAAACCCCTTTGGGGTAATGCCCATAGCCGCTTGAATATCAATATGGCCAACTTTTGCCAACTTTGGCCCTTGCCAACATTTCTCAATCATGTCATCAACAAGATTTTCAGGCCCAACAAGCAAGCTTTCCACGCTGCCGTCCGCGCGGTTTCGAACCCAGCCGTCCAGTTTCAGGATATTTGCCTGCTTTACGGCCCAGCCCCGATACCATACTCCCTGCACACGGCCTGAAATGATAAGCCGGACAGCTTTATGGCCGTCATCCAGCATTATTCGAACTCTATGATCACTTGATCAACGGCGAGGCTGTCACCGGCTTTGGCGGATATTTTTTTAATCACCGCGTCTTTTTCTGCTTTCAGAATATTTTCCATCTTCATGGCTTCTACCACGCAAAGAACTTGGCCGGCCTTAACCTCAGCCCCCTCTTCCACAGCAATGGAAACGATCAAGCCCGGCATGGGACATAAAAGAAAATTAGACATATCCGGCGCAATTTTTTCCGGCATATAGGCCGCAAGCTCGGCTTCCCGTGGGGTGCGAACATAGACTTTTTCTGTCACACCATTATGACTTAACAAATATCCGTCAAGCAATTTATCAACTTCAATGCATACTTCATTGTCGTTAATATTGGCTTCGAATAAGGGCTTTCCCGGCACCCAGTCGGTTATGACTGTATGGGTTTCATCGCCGGTCAACACGGCACAGCCGTCTTCTGTGGCATAAAATGAGGAGGCAAAATTTTCACCCCCGATCGTGATTATCCAGTTATCCGTGTGATTTACGTCATTCATTCTTCCGGAAATATGTGATTGGCGGCCTATCTCAAATGAATGAACGGTTTGTGCCACAGCAATCATTATCTTTCTGGTTTCCTCCGTTAACGCACCGCCCGTAAAGCCATCGGGATATTCTTCGGCGATATAGTTGGTGGTGATATTGCCAGACTGGAACCGTTTGCTGTTCAAAACATCCGCCAGAAAAGAAATATTATGATTTAGCCCCCGAATATAATATCGATCAAGAGCTTGCCTCATATGAGCAATCGCCTGATCACGGGTTTCACCATAGGTCACGAGTTTGGCAATCATCGGGTCGTAAAACATGCTGATTTCAGAGCCTTCGTAAATACCCGTATCGACACGAATATTTTCATTTTCTTCTGGCGGCGAATATTTAATGACGCGGCCAATGGAGGGCAGGAAACCCCGCAAGGGATCTTCGGCATATACCCGTGATTCCATGGCCCAGCCGGTTAACTTGATGTCATCTTGGGTAAAGGGTAATTTCTCGCCGTAAGCCACGCGGATCATTTGTTCAACAAGATCAACGCCGGTAATATATTCAGTAACCGGATGTTCAACCTGAAGCCTTGTATTCATTTCCAGAAAATAGAAATTCCGGTTTTTATCGACAATGAATTCTACCGTCCCTGCGGACTGATATTCTACGGCCTTGGACAGGGCAACGGATTGCTCGCCCATATGTTTTCGGGTCGCCTCATCAAGAAAAGGACTTGGGGCTTCTTCAATAACTTTCTGGTGCCGGCGTTGAATAGAACATTCCCGTTCGCCCAGATAAATCACATTGCCATGGCTATCGCCTAAAACCTGAATTTCAATGTGGCGCGGTTCTTCAATGAATTTTTCAATGAAGATACGATCATCGCCAAAACTTGAAATTGCTTCATTGGTTGCGGATGAAAAACCTTCTGTGGCTTCTGCATCATTATAGGCAATGCGCATGCCCTTGCCGCCGCCGCCTGCGGATGCTTTAATCATCACCGGATAACCAACTTCGCCGGATACCTGTACGGCATGAGCCGCATTTCTGATGATTTCTGTGCTGCCGGGAACCGTATTTACGCCAGCTTCTGCGGCAAATTTTTTGGAGGCTATTTTATCACCCATCACACTGATGGCTTTTACTTCTGGCCCAATAAAAACAATTCCTGCCTTTTGAAGCTTCTCGCAGAAATCAGCATTTTCGGATAAAAAGCCATAGCCCGGATGAATGGCTTCAGCCCCGGTTTGCTTTGCAGCATTAATGATTTTATCGGCGACCAGATAACTTTCAACCGCCGCAGAGGGCCCAATATGCACTTTCTCATCAGCCATCAATACATGCAAGGCTTCTGCATCGGCATCTGAATATACGGCAACCGTTTTAATGCCCATTTTTCGAGCTGTTTTAATGACACGGCAGGCAATTTCACCACGGTTGGCTATCAAAATTTTTGAAAACATAATCTTGTTCTTCTTATGGTTTAAAGCGGAATATTATCGTGTATTTTCCAGGGATTAGTGAGCTCTTTGTTTTTCAACATTCGAAGCCCCCTTGCAATCCGCCGGCGCGTAGCATGGGGCATGATCACATCATCAATATAGCCCCTGCCCGCTGCCACAAATGGATTGGCAAATTTATCGGAATATTCTTTGGTGCGGGCGGCAATTTTTTCTTCATTGCCAATATCGGCTCTGAATATAATCTCGACGGCCCCTTTGGCCCCCATAACGGCAATTTCAGCCGTGGGCCAGGCAAAATTCAAATCCCCGCGCAAATGTTTTGACGCCATAACGTCATATGCCCCGCCGTAGGCTTTGCGGGTAATGATGGTGATCTTTGGAACTGTTGCTTCGCCGTAAGCAAAGAGCAGCTTGGCCCCCTGCTTGATAATGCCGTTAAATTCCTGCTGCGTTCCCGGCAAGAAACCCGGCACATCGACAAAGGTTACAATGGGAATATTAAAACAATCACAGAAACGCACAAAACGCGCGGCCTTGCGTGAGGCATTTATGTCGAGGCACCCCGCAAGAACCATGGGCTGATTTGCAACAAAGCCCACTGTCTTGCCTTCTATTCGGCCAAAACCTGTGATAATATTCTTGGCATATTCCGGCTGAATCTCATAGAAATCACCCTCATCAGCGACCTTTTGAATAAGCTCATGCATATCATAAGGTTTGTTCGGATTATCGGGTATCAATGTATCGAGTGACATTTCTTCCCGGCCCGGCTCATCAAAAGTTGGAAAATCGGGGGACTTTTCACGATTATTAGCCGGTAAAAGGTCAATCAGTCGCCTCACCTGTTTCAAGGCCTCCACATCATTCTCAAAGGCGATATCGGCAACGCTTGATTTTGTGGTGTGGGTAATGGCGCCGCCCAATTCTTCTTGGGTAACGGTTTCATTGGTCACGGTTTTGACCACATCGGGGCCTGTGACGAACATATAGGAGCTGTCTTTGACCATAAAAATGAAGTCTGTCATGGCCGGTGAATATACCGCCCCGCCAGCGCAGGGGCCCATAATCACCGAAATTTGCGGAATTACGCCCGATGCCATGATATTTTTTTGAAAGACATCGGCATATCCGGCAAGAGCCGCTACCCCTTCCTGAATTCTGGCACCGCCGGAATCATTAAGGCCGATGATCGGCGCGCCGACCTTCATGGCCATATCCATTACCTTGCAGATTTTTTCCGCATGGGTTTCGGAAAGTGATCCGCCAAAAACGGTGAAGTCCTGACTGAAACAATAGACAAGGCGGCCATTTATGGTGCCTGATCCAATAACAACGCCGTCGCCTGATACCTTTTGATCCATCATGCCAAAATCAACGCAGCGATGTTCCATGAACATATCATATTCTTCAAAGCTGTCCGGGTCGAGCAAGATATCAATACGTTCCCGCGCCGTAAGTTTGCCTTTTTTATGCTGGGTATCAATGCGTTTTTTACCGCCGCCCATTCGGGCTTCTTCGCGTTTTTCTTCGAGTTGTGTCAGGATTTCCTGCATGCTGCCCTCTATTTTTAAATATGGTTAATGCTGGCTATGTGATTTACCTTACTGATGAGTAACATTTTTTATTTTAAAAAGTCAAACACTATTGAATGCAGACCCTTTTGATCTGTATAGAATTGTTATGAAATATGATTATGTTATATTAAATCGCTCAAGAACATTGGCAAGGTCCGCGCCAAATTCTTCGCCGCGCCGAATGATTGATGCCGCTTGTGGTAATTTGCCAAGATCCGGGTGATTTAAAGGCAAGCTGGTCAATAAGGCTGTATGAACATTCACCGTGGCAGGCATTGCATGGAGCGCGCAAATAAGATCAATACCACTAAGGCGCGGTAACATGGCACTGCATATAACAAGGTCTGGCTTGGTATCAAGAATGATTTCAAAGGCCTGAAGCGAATCCAGAACAGTCGTAACGCGGTAGCCACATTCCACCAATTCACGTTCCACCACTTTGGCCGCAATTTTCTTTGGCAATACAAGCGTTACATCCTTGTGAACAGCCTTAATATCATCAACGTCAAAAGTTGCATGATGCGGCAAAGTTCGGATTTCTTCCGCAATATCAAGAGTTTCGTCTGTATCGCCATCTAAGGCCTTGTTAATGCTGTCACTGAAAAGCTGTAGATCGAGGATATTCTGCGTGGAGATCTCATCAATATGGCAAAGATAATCATCCAGACGTTGACATATGGCAGACATGCCGGGAAGATTAACCGCTTTTACTTTAAGACGTAAATTCGCGCTATCCTGTATCAACAGTGTTTTGGCTTTTTCCTTGCTAATATCGCAACTGATCATTTGTTGCAGGCGCAATTCGAGGCTAGCAGCGACTTCCCTCGCCTCATCAAGAGCTTCTGATTCATATAAATTTTCTAGAGCTTCTTCGGATAAAACAGTCATGGTAAAATTGGATCCTAATTCACATTAAATATCTGAACATGTATTTGTAATTCAGCACCATTAATACTTACCTAATAAACCCAAAAAAATTTCCCGAAAATGCTGATTAATCCATTGTGACGACCACTTTTCCGGAAGATGACCTGTTGCGCAAGGCGCGAATGGCCTCGGCGGTTTTCTCCAGAGGGAAAGTCGCGCTGATATGGGGCTTGATTTTACCGGCTGAATACCATTGAAAAAGCTGCTGGATGGAGTCCTGAAGTATTTCTGGTCTGAAGGTCTTGTAAGCCCCCCAATAAAAGCCAATAAGTTCAATATTTTTCACAAGCAAATGGTTTGCCGGAACCTGCGGGATATCTCCGCTGGCAAAACCGATAACCAGCATCCGGCCTTCGGGGGCCATGGCGCGGAAAGTCTGCCGGAATACATCACCACCAACAGGGTCATAAACCACATTTGCGCCCTTGCCTTCTGTAATTTCCTTGATTTTCTTTCTGACATCTTCATGTTTGTAATTAATGGTAAATTCAGCGCCCTTTTCGCGGGCAATGGCGAGTTTTTCATCACTGCCTGCCGTGGCAATGACACGTGCGCCCATCATCTTGCCAATTTCAACAGCGGTCAGGCCAACGCCGCCGCCCGCGCCGTTAACCACCAGCCATTCATCCTTTTGAAGTTTTGCGCGATAGTCAAGCGCCACATGACTGGTGCCGTAAGCAACCACAAATGCTGCTGCATCCACATAGGACATTTCATCGGGCAAGGGGCATAATGCATGAGACGGCACAGCGACTTTTTCTGCGAAGCCCCCCCAGTTGGTTAAGGCCTGTATCTTGTCACCAACTTTCCAATCCACAACTTTGGATCCTATCTGAGATATGATTCCTGCAACTTCTACGCCGGGACTGAAAGGTAATATGGGTTTTACCTGATAGGTGCCTTCCACCATTAAGCTATCGGCGAAATTCACGGAACAGGCTTTAACATCAATAACCACATCATTATCCCCGGCGCAAGGGTCAGAAACTGTTTCGAGCTTTAAATTTTCGAGCGGGCCACACTCATTGACTATCATAGCTTTCATGGCATTTATTTCCCTTAATTACGATAAACTTTAATGGCGTTCAAATACCCATAGACTTTAGTTATAATCACAGTATACTGCGCCGAATTTTACCCTGCTATATTGCACTGCATCATTAATAGATTTTTGCGACAGGTTAATCAACTTATTTAGGTAAAACAGATGTCATTACGTAATATTGCTATTATCGCCCATGTTGACCATGGCAAAACCACACTCGTGGACACATTGTTCCGTCAGGCCGGAACTTTCCGTGAAAATCAACGGGTTGAAGAGCGCGCTATGGATAGCGGCGACATTGAAAAAGAACGGGGCATTACCATCCTTGCTAAATGTACCTCCATGGAATGGCGGTAACATCGCATTAATATCGTCGATACACCGGGCCATGCGGACTTTGGCGGTGAAGTAGAACGAATCTTAAGCATGGTGGACGGCGTTATTCTTTTGGTTGATGCCGCCGAAGGCCCCATGCCGCAAACTAAATTTGTGACGTCAAAGGCCCTAGCGCTTGGCCTCAGACCTATTGTGGTTATCAATAAAGTTGATAGACCAGATCGCCGGCCCGATGCCGTGCATGACGAAGTTTTTGACCTGTTTGTAAATCTTGATGCAAATGAAGAACAATTAGATTTCCCAACGCTATTTGCTTCTGGCCGTGATGGCTGGGCAGATTATGAATTGGATGGCCCGCGCGAAAATCTTGATCCCCTGCTGGAAACAATTTTAAAGCATTTCCAGAAACCATCTGTCATGACCAAAGAGAATATTGACCAGCCTTTTACCATGTTGGCAACTTTGCTTGACCGCGACAATTTCCTTGGCAGGGTCATAACAGGCCGTATAGAAACTGGCAAAATCAAGGTCAATGACCAAATTAAAGTGTTGAACCAGGACGGTAAAGTGGTCGAGACTGGCCGGGCCAGCAAGTTAATGTCTTTCCGGGGCCTTGATCGCGTACCGGTGGATTCAGCAATAGCGGGTGAAATCATATCTATTGCCGGCCTTTCTGTTGGAACCGTGGCAGATACTTTTTGTGCGCCTGGGGTTGTGACCCCACTTCAAGCGCAGCCCATTGATCCCCCTACCCTGTCGATGCGATTCACCGTCAATGACAGCCCCCTTGCGGGCCGTGAAGGCACCAAGGTAACCTCCCGGATGATACGGGACAGACTGGACAGAGAATCAGAAGGCAATGTGGCTATCCGTATTACGGAAAGTGAAAACAAAGATGGGTTCGAAGTTGCCGGACGCGGTGAATTGCAGCTGGGCGTGCTTATCGAAACCATGCGCCGCGAAGGGTTCGAACTTTCTATTTCCCGTCCACGAGTGCTGTATAAAACAGACCCTGATACGGGGGATAGACTTGAGCCCTACGAAGAAACCGTTATTGATGTGGATGATGAATATTCAGGCGTGGTTGTTGAAAAAATAAGTTTGCGCAAAGGTGAAATGACGGACATGCGGCCCAGCGGCACCGGAAAAACCAGAATTACCTTCCTTGCGCCGTCACGGGGCTTGATCGGCTATCATGGTGAATTCCTGACCGATACCAAAGGAACCGGTATCATGAACCGCGTGTATCACAGTTACGGCCCTTATAAAGGGCCAATCTCTGGACGGCGTTACGGCGCCCTTATTGCGATGGGGTCTGGCAAGGCGGTTGCTTATGCGCTCTTCAATCTGGAAGATCGCGGAACGATTATGGTCAATCCCGGTGAAGAAGTATATGAAGGCATGATCATTGGCGAACATAGCAGAGATAATGACCTTGACGTTAACGTGCTTAAAGGCAAGCAACTTACCAATATGCGGGCCTCTGGCAAGGACGAAGCCGTTAAGCTGGTAACCGTCCGCAAACTTACGCTGGAGCAGGCCATCGCCTATATTAATGACGATGAACTGGTGGAAGTCACACCGCAAAGCATCCGGCTGCGCAAACGGTTTCTTATCCCCCATGAGCGTAAAAAAGCCGCACGGGCCATACAATAAATTTTTTATGGTCATACGTTATAATTTACTGATCTTTAATCTGTTCTAATCATACTTATCGCTAAATTTAGTTGAATATAAAGGTATGAAATGACACATTTTTTGGTAACTGACGAGAATCCAAAAGGATATAGAATGGAAGATATCCTCAAAATTATTCGGAAAGATATTTTCCTGCGGACAACCAGGATCATGGAAGATGAGCGTCCAGAGGCCCAAACGGTGATGGATAATAATGTTAAGATACTGGGACTAATGAGCGAAGCCATTGTCATCGCTGAGAGTAGCACCGCTATTTTAGAGAAAAGCTTTGGCCCCTCACGAAGCGGCGAGCCCCGCATAGGCACATAGTCTTTAAAATCACCTAATTTATAAATATCTGGCCTTTGCAACTTGACAAATGTTGTCCACTAACCGACACAGTTGTTACGAATTGATCAAAGGAAGCTTTCATATGGACTCCAAACCCATTCAGATAAACCCCCGGCAGATTACAGACTTTATGGATAAGCTTGCCGTCGCGGCGGCTGAAATCACGCTTCCTATGTTTAAGCAACCAATAAACGTGACGAACAAAGGGCAAAAGAATCTCCTTGATTATGACCCGGTCACAGAAGCGGACGAATTATCAGAAAAGGCTATTCGCAAACTGATTGCTCAATCCTATCCAACCCATAATATTCTGGGCGAGGAACATGGCCATGAAGAGAAAAACGCCCAAATTAACAGCCGCGATCAATGGACATGGGTTATCGACCCCATTGATGGAACGCGGGCTTATATCTGCGGCATTCCCACATGGGGAACTCTGGTTGCCCTGAATGATGGCCGCGCGCCTGTATATGGGATGTTGGATCAGCCTTATCTGAAAGAGCGTTACATTGGGACGCCTGAGGCTTCTTACCTCAATGGAAAAATAATCAATTGCCGGCCTTGCAGAAATTTATCTGAGGCCACCATCTCCACGACCGATCCCACCCAATTCTTTAGCAGCGCAGAAGATGAACAGGCTTTTTACCGGGTCGCCGCAGAAGCAAGGCTCGTGCGGAACGGTTATGACTGTTATGCCTATGCCATGGTTGCCGCAGGATTTATGGATAGTGTTATCGAAAGCGGTCTTGAGCCCTATGATATACAGGCCTTAATTCCAATTGTACAAGGGGCTGGCGGAATTGTAACCAACTGGACAGGGGGATCTGCCGCGATGGGGGGGCAGGTTGTCGCATCGGCAACAGCAGAGCTTCATGATCAGGTTCTAGGCTTACTTAATACCTAGAAAAAAATCTATTTCCTGCCAAAGCTGATCCCGATATTTGTCTTTCTCGCGATAGATTTCATGTCTGGATCCTTCAATGGTAATAACATTAAAATTATCATGACCGATGAATAATTCTGCGCTGGCAGTCGTTATCACTACCTGATCTGACCCAGCCAAGGTAATGAGAACCGGGAGGGATATTTTGTCCAGAAAATCCGGGCTTCGAATTTTTTGAGTGCTTTCCATGGCCTTGTTAAGCCAGCCAAAGGTTGCCCCGCCGACATATAACGCGGGATTGGCTTCAATTATTTCTACTTCCAGATCATATCTTGCTTTATCATGGGTTAATAATTTTTGGCGAATTAAATTCCGGTCTTTGGAAAAAGCAGCGGCTTGACCGAAGGCAAAGGACGTGCTGAAGCCAATTTTGCACGCAAGACGAATAATGAATTTGGTCACAGCAGAGATCACTGAATTGCCCAGATTGAATTCTATCATAGGCACCATAATAACGGCTTTTTTGATAACACCGGGATAATCATGCAGATATCTCAGGCATAAATGCCCACCCATGGAATGGCCCACCAAAAAAACAGGGATATCTTTTGCCCGGGGGTCAGCCATGACTATTTTTGAGATAAATTCATTCAAATCATCTGAAAAGTCGTCAAAAATTTCTGCGTGACTTTTTGATCTGTCGGGAAACATTCGATCTGACAAACCCTGACCACGATTATCCAGTGTATAAACGGCAAAATCACGCTTAAGGAAATCGGAAATAAATTCCGAATATTTTTCCATATATTCCCGGTGACCATTCACAAGAACAATAATCCCCCGGCTGTCATCTTCAGAGGGCCAGCAGGCCGTCCGTAAATTCGTTCCATCACGCATTGTCAGATATTTAATCTGTCCCTGTCGATCCAAAGCGGGAAAGTCTTTCCAAAGCATAATTTCGTAAACCTTTTATATTTTGCCTGAAGTTTACGCAAAAAAGAAATTTACTCAATTAAAAAATCTTCAAAGGGTACTTATTTTTGCCAAGCCTATTTAGAAAGACGTAAGTTGGAAAGTTCTTTGGCTATTTTCTTGAAAGCATTTTGTAAAGCATCCCGATCCGGCGCATTATAATAATAATCATCATCGGTCGCCACATATTTCAGAAGATCGGCCAGACTTTCATTGCTGTTGGCAAATTGAATGGTGTAAATCAGAATTTCATCATCATTATGAGGATCTTCATCATTTTTATTTTTAATGGCATCCGCCAGATCTTTTAAACGATTGTCACGCCGTGACCTAGAATGAAAGCCATTATTATAGGCATCCGCATTCCGAACCGTATTCGTACCATCTGTCAACAGGATAATAGCTTTATGCTTAACATAAGTTGGACTTTCAACAACTGTCGCTTCGTCAAAAGGTTTGCCGGGCGTTATCACCCGCCATGCCCAGGCAAGCCCTTGCGGAATATTCGTATAGAAACTGCCTGATGGAATTAAAAGCTCTTCAATAGCATCTTTCATAACTGTTTTAGAATTCTGCAGCGCCGTAATGCCGTATGCCGGACAGGTGGTGCAATTTGCACTTGTGTTATTTAAACTCCTCAGATCGCATCTTCTGACCTCTCCCTCTTCGCCCATTGGGTACCAGCCTACCCATGCGGGGCCACCAATTGGTTCAAACGGGCCATCAACAAGGTCACCAGCATCTGCTTCAGCCTGGTCATCCTTATAGGATTGATAATCGTCATAGGGGCGCGTTCTGGCAAAGCGGGCATAGACACAACCCTTCCAGTCTGTTGGTGGTTCTGCGAGTAATGGTACGGACGGCGCATTATGCGCAAAATAAACATTATCAATTTCCGGGGTCCAGTTTTTCAAAACCAGATCTTCGTCATCATCCCAGATGTCCCCATCATCAAATTTATCAAATCGGTAAAATTCTTCCCTGTAGGGGTTATCAGGTGTGCCAATGATCGGCTGGGTGGTAAAGCGTAAGTTCGCGGGAAGAGGAGTTCCTGCGCCATCAAAGCCATATTCCGTACCATTGGTCGCCACATTCACTTTACCGGCCCATGGCACCAGCCCAATATTCAAGAGCGCATTAACTTCATTGTTGCCGTAAAGGATATCTACAAGGTCGGCAGCGGCAGCCTTTGCAAGGCCAATTCTTCTGTAGGGCATCGTAGGCACGCTGGTACCTGAAATGCTCCTATTCATGGAACCCGACATATCAATTGCAATAACCACATCAAGGAGAGAAGTTTCCCGCGTAACCTCGGAATCACCCCCCGCAGTCATATTGTCAAAATTAAATACATTCATAAAAACCGTTGGCACGTTAACATTGGCCGTCAACCTCAGAACCTCATCATCGGCACTATAGACATGCCCTTCCGGAAGCTGATTGCCTTCTGCATCAACTTCAAATGGCCCCGTAACATCAGAACCCATAAAATTAGCGGGAAAATTAGCATCAAAATATTTTTTTATTTGAGCTTCACGGTCTGCGTCAAAGAAATTACGGCCGCCGGCAAGGGCTGCGGCATCAAGCGCCGTACTCAAGCGGGTTTTGACGATATAAGTTCGGCTCACATCAGTCGCGATTCCAATCACGCCAATTGTCGGGATAATTGACATGGTCAGCATCACACCGGACATACCGCGAATATCAGAGGAGAGTTTTAAAAAAAACGTTTTAAAACAATATATTAGTTGAATAATTTTTTCCCTAATCATTTTCATTTTATGGCTCGCTCTATTTCTATCCATTAATCAAAAAAGATGTATATAAAACATACTTCTTCATTTAGTTTGATAGAAAAGATAATGCAAAAACATTAATCTTTTATAATGAAACGATATAGTTATCTTATAATTTTATACAAAATTTCCTTCTCTGAAAATGTCGGGAAATCCAAATAAATATTTTTTTTCATTCAGATGTTGAATTTGTTTCAAAACCCCGTAAGTTTTCAGGGATATTGAAAAGAAATAACTGTAATGGAAAATATAATAATGACGAAAACGCATCGCACTAAAGTTCTGATTATCGGCTCTGGGCCAGCTGGCTACACGGCAGCAATATATGCGGCAAGGGCAAATTTAAACCCGATAGTGGTTCAAGGCATGCAGCCCGGTGGGCAATTGACCATTACAACAGATGTAGAGAATTACCCTGGTTTTGCAGACCCTATCCAAGGGCCGTGGCTTATGGAGCAGATGGAAGCACAGGCTCGCAACGTAAATACTGAAATTATCACAGATATAATAACGGACGTTAATTTTTCCAAGCGGCCCTTCGTCTGTACAGGCGAATCCGGGGATATTTATATTGGTGATACGGTTATTATTTCCACAGGCGCGCAGGCCATGTGGCTTGGGCTGCCCTCGGAACAGGAATTTCAGGGTTTCGGGGTATCAGCCTGCGCCACATGCGATGGATTTTTCTATCGTAACAAAGAAGTCATCGTGATTGGCGGCGGAAATACGGCTGTTGAAGAAGCCATTTTTTTGACGAACTTTGCTTCAAAAGTCACCCTTATTCATAGAAGGGACAGCTTGCGATCTGAAAAGATCTTGCAAGACCGGCTTTTTGCCAATGAAAAAATATCCGTCATCTGGGATACGGTTGTCGAAGAAATTATTGGCGACAAACCCCCTATGGGCGGCGTGACGGGTGCCAAGATCAAAAATGTCAAAACAGGCCTGACTAACGATATTCAAGCCCACGGCGTTTTCATCGCCATCGGCCATAAACCTTCAACGGGTATTTTTGCAGGTAAGGTTAAGATGGATAGTGACGGATATATCTTAAAAGCGCCGGATAGCACAGCAACCAATATTCCCGGCGTCTATGCCGCAGGGGATGTCACCGACAAAATATACCGGCAAGCCGTGACAGCAGCTGGAATGGGCTGTATGGCCGCATTGGAAGCCGAAAGTTTTCTCGCAGAGAGCTAATCATATTCTGTGAATAAGATTTTTCTTAAATCTCACAGAAAATCATCTATAAGTGGGAATATTTGAAAAAAATGAGATCAGAGTTTTATGGATTGGGATAAATTAAGGATATTTCACGTTGTTGCCTCATCAGGCAGCTTTACCCGCGCGGGGGATAAATTATTTCTGAGCCAGTCTGCGGTAAGCCGCCAAATAAAATCTTTGGAAGAAGCCTTAAACACCATTTTGTTCAACCGCCATGCGCGAGGATTAAGCTTAACAGACGAAGGCGAACAGCTTTTTAAAACCGCAGAAGAAGTCATGGCTAAAATCCATGTCACCGAACAACAGTTGATTGAAGGGACGGACATTCCGCGCGGGGAATTAAAGATATCAACCACTTTGAGCTTTGGTTCAACATGGATGATGAACCATATGCGCAGTTTCATTGAAAAATATCCGGAAATTCAGGTTCAGTTGGTTGTTTCTGACACCGACCTTGATCTGACCACACGTCAGGCCGATGTGGCCATTCGGTTTCACCCGGCCCAACAATTGGACTTGATACAAAAACAACTTGGTGTGTTTCATCATCATCTCTATGCTTCACCAGAATATCTTAGCCGAAAAGGACGGCCAGAAACTATGGATGATCTTGATAATCATCATATCATTGCTTACGGCGAATTCGCGCAAATCCCTATCAAGAATATAGATTGGGTACTGGCCGGTAGAAATGGTGTGAAACGAATCCCTGTCTTGAGAATCAATAGTATTTATGGTGTGCTGCAGGCCGTAAAATCTGGCGTGGGTATTGCGGCATTACCAGATTATCTCGTACAAGGTTCGACAAATGTTGTCCGCGTTTTAAATGATGTCGAAGGCCCCGCCTTCCCCGCATATCTCGTTTATACGCAAGAAGCCCGTAATTCCCGCCGTATTTCAGTCTTTAAAGAATATGTCATTGAACAATTCAAAGAGGCGCGATTCTGACATCATTTTTTGACCTATGCCCTTTATCTGAAAATGGCGAGCCGCGCGTATTCTGCATAGCTGGGTTGTGAATTTAGATATGGTAAATTAAATATTAACCCCTATATTCAGACTCAGATGTTGCATCGCAGCATCAGCCTGAAATACCTCTCCCAAGTTATTTCAGGTCGTTATGCCTCAACCCCTCCCCTATTCGAGGCATAACTGTTTCATTGTCTTCCCAGACATGAAGCCTCCCTATATTTTAACTTGCCGGGTTTTTTAACCCGGCATTTTTTTTGCCTGTTGAATGATATTGAAACAGGTTGTTGCATCGCAATATAATCCTGCATATACTTCATAGCTATTCGAGGTATTTTATAACATCATTCATACTGGAAATGACCATACCGCCCGCAATGGCAAGTTTTTTATCCTGCCCCCTGACCGAATAGGCAAGCACCTCCATACCCGCGGCAACCGCGCCTTGAATGCCGGGCAAGCTATCCTCTATAACCAAGCACTGCGCAGGGTCGCACCCCATTTGATCCGCAGCATATAGATAAATATCAGGATAGGGTTTCCCCCGTTTCACCTGAGAGGCGCTAAAAATATGACCCTGAAAGAAATGTTTAAGATCCGTAAGCCCGAGGGTAAAGTCCATTTTTTCAAACGAACCGCTAGAGGCGACACAAATCCTTTGGGGCATTTTTGTTAAGTTTTGCAATATATCCCTTACCCCTGACACTGGCTGCAGATTATTGCTAAACGCTGAGAAAGTTTTTTCCTGAAGGTCGCTTAAAAAGTAATCCGGCAGGTCACGACCCAGAATTTTTCGAAGTTTCACCATGACAGTGGCCATTGATAAACCAACAAATTCTTTCATAATTTCTTCAATAGTCATATGAAGGCCGTAACCAACAAGAGCTTGCCTGAGCACGTCATTTGCGATGACTTCACTATCGACCAATACGCCGTCACAGTCAAAAATTACCAACTCAATTGTCATGGTATCTAATCTAACTTAATGCGTCACAGGCGCGTTTAATACGTATGCAAGCCTCTGTCAATGCGCTCTCGTCCGTGGCATAGGATACCCGGAAATGCGGCGACAAGCCAAAGGCTTCCCCATGCACGGCGGCGACCCCTTCTGCTTCCAGAATATACGTGCAGAAATCAAGGTCTGTTTCAATCACGGCCCCCGCTGGCGTCCTTTTACCAATCAATCCAGCGATGGAGGGATAGACGTAAAAAGCCCCTTCTGGTTTCGGGCATATAATGCCGTCTATTTCACTTAACTTCTCAACCACCATATCGCGGCGTTTCTGGAACACGGCAGCTCTTTCCTTTAAGAAATCCTGCGTCCCGGTCAGGGCCTCAACGGCGGCCGCCTGAGAAATAGAACAAGGGTTGGATGTGCTTTGTGACTGAACCTTGCGGATTGCGTTGATCAAGGCAACAGGGCCGCCGGCAAAACCAATGCGCCACCCTGTCATGGCATAGGCTTTGGCAACCCCGTTAATGGTCAAAGTGCGGTCAAATAACTTTGGTTCCACCTGCGCGGGGGTGACAAATTCAAAACCATCATAGACAATATGTTCATACATATCATCGACCATAACCCATACATGGGGGTGCCTCAGAAGGACATCCGTCAGGGCCTTCATTTCCGCAGCATTATAAGCCGCGCCGGAAGGATTGCTGGGGGAATTTAAAATGACCCATTTTGTCTTATCTGTAATGGCAGCCTCAAGAGTCTCTGGCTGAAGTTTAAAATTATTTTCCATGGTTGCTTCTGCAAAAACGGGCGTGCCGCCGGCCAACAGCACCATATCTGGATAAGATACCCAGTAAGGGGTTGGAATGATCACCTCATCCCCCGTGTTCAATGTGGCGACAAAGGCATTATAAATGGTTTGTTTGCCGCCATTATTCACCGTTATCTGGTTTGGTTCATAACTCAGGCCATTATCGCGTTTAAATTTTGCGCAGACGGCCTTTTTAATTTCAACCGTCCCATCAACCGCGGTATATTTAGTCTGGCCCTCCCAAATGGCTTTTATGGCGGCTTCTTTAATATTATCCGGCGTATCAAAATCAGGCTCCCCTGCCCCAAGTCCAATGATATCACGGCCCGCCGCCTTCAGCTCTGCCGCCTTAGTCGATACAGCAATCGTAGGTGATGGTTTAACGCGGCTTAGTGAATCAGCGATAAAAGCCATTAAATAATCCTTCCAAAAGATAAAATAATATGTTGTAGCAGCCGGAAAATACGCAATATTCAACCCTTCTGCAAGTGCTGATTTTTTAAGATCGTTCGATTAAGCCGCAAAACAGGGATTCATTATTTGTAAACCCTTTCGTTATATCCCAATTCAAGAGATACGAGTTCTATTCTTTCACGCAGAAAAATAAAATTACGCACCATTCAAGAATAAGGAAAAATATATGTCTATTGAATTAAACCACAAACAGGCACTGGCTGCCGCAGTAATATCCTTATCAGCATTCGTTATAACACCGCCCGCGATAGCAGAAAATTTTGGACTGAGTTTGAAGGCAAGCACTTTAGGGGCTGGAGTTGAACTATCCGCCGGACTGGGGGATAATCTAAATATCAGAGTCGGTGCAAATTATTTTAAATTGAACAAAACTTTGGAAGAAAACGGCACGAACTATGATTTCGACCTGAAATTAAATAGTTTTACGGCCCTTGTTGACTGGCATGCCTTTGGCGGCGGTTTTCGTATCACGGGCGGCGGCGTACTGGATAAAAACAGTCTGGAAGGCGCGGCGCAGGCCAGCGATTTTTATGACATCGGCAATCAAACCTTCAGTCAGGCCGAAGTAGGCACTTTAAATGGCCTGATCAATTTCAGAAATATTTCACCCTATGTTGGTATCGGCTGGGGCAATATGGTATCAGGGGACAGTAATTGGACTTTTACCGCAGATTTGGGCGTCATATTCACAGGAACGCCGCGTGTTGATCTTAATTCCGTTGGCGGAACATTGTCCAATAATGCAATCTTTCTAGCTGAAATAGCCAGAGAAGAGCAAAATGTTGCCGATGATATTGATTTCTTTAAATTTTATCCGGTTGTTTCCATAGGTATGTCTTACCGTTTTTAGGGTCGGGACACATTAAGCTTCAGTCAAAAGAAATATTTTTTTGGCGTTGTTTTTTTTGCATGCCCTGTTTTTTCTTTGTTTCTACCCGTCTGATTTTAGAATTTCTGGTGGGTTTTGTCGCACGGCGGTGTTTAGGCGGCACGGCGGCTAATTTAATCAACTCAACCAGACGTTCGAGTGCATCCGCGCGATTTCTAAGCTGGCTGCGAAAACGATTGGCTGTGATGATAATGATACCGGCGGCCGTCATCCGGTGGCCGCTTATTTTTCTGAGGCGTTCACAAACATCAGGCCCCAGCAACGGGGATTTTGAGGCATTAAAACGAAGCTGAACAGCGGTTTCCACCTTATTAACATTCTGTCCTCCAGGCCCTGTGGATCGGATGAAATGCTCTTCAATTTCATCCTCATTCAAGGAAATCCTGTTGGTAATTTTTATCATATGGAATTTCGAGAACGATTTCTAAAATGGAATTTCATCATCAAGATCAGAGGAGCCGCCGCCGAACGAGCCGCCGGAAGATCCCCCAGAAGATGCATTATCGCCGCCCGAAGAAGACTGGTCATACGCGCCTCCGCCAGATCCAGATGAGCCGCCGCCATCGCCGCGCCCGCCCAGCATGGTCAATTCACCGCGAAATCTTTGCAGCACCACTTCTGTTGTGTATTTTTCAACGCCCGCCTGATCGGTCCATTTACGGGTTTGCAAGGCACCTTCGATATAAAGCGTTGACCCTTTACGTAAATATTGTTCCGCAACCTTACACAGATTTTCATTAAATATCACCACGCGGTGCCATTCAGTTCTTTCTTTTCTCTCGCCTGTATTTCTGTCTTTCCAAGTATCAGACGTGGCAAGGCTAAGGGTCACCACGGGTTTGCCATCTTGCGTATGGCGCACTTCGGGGTCTTTGCCCAGATTACCGACAAGAATTACTTTATTGACACTTCCGGCCATATTATTTTTCCTAACATTAATTGATAAATCTGACACCACCAT
>JAJRQU010000070.1 GCA_024280095.1 Alphaproteobacteria bacterium
TCCGAGTTTGATATTCAGGGGCAGCTCACGGCACTGGCGGGGTTCTTTTCGAAAATGGGCCTTGCGTCTGGGCCATTGGTGGCCGCATGGGTTGTTGGTGCAGGGGATTACGGTTTGATTATTAATCTGGCCATCATCGCCATGGTAATTTGCCTGTTGGCGGTTTTGGGGCCGGTCCTGATGCTGGATCGCAAAAACAACAATAAGAAAGGGATTGTGTAATGACATATTTTACAGTGGCCGGACTGCAACTGGTTCTGGAGGGATGCGATAATCTTGAGGTGATCCGGCGGGAGGTCAGCGACCTGAAGCAGCGTATGCCGGCGGTTCAGATGGTTATGCTGGGTGAATTGAGCCTGTTTGGGCCAAACCCCAAGCATGCGGCGGCCTTGGGCAGCGATGTGGAACAGGCTCTCTGTGATATTGCCCGGGAGAATGAAATATGGTTCATTCCCGGATCGCTTTTTGAACAGGATGGGGACAAGATATACAATATGGCTCCGGTCATTAATCCGGCGGGTGAAATAGTTCGGCGTTACCGGAAAATGTTTCCTTTTTGCCCCTATGAGGAGGGGATTACGCCGGGCAATGAATTCGTCACCTTTGATGTGCCGGATGTGGGCCGTTTCGGCATCCTCATATGCTATGATATGTGGTTCCCGGAAACGACCCGTAGTCTGGTGAGTGAGGGGGCCGAATTTATCCTGCATCCTACCATGACCAATACCATTGACCGGGATGCGGAACTTGCCATCGCCCGCGCAAATGCGGCCATGAATCAATGTTATCTTATGGACATTAATGTGGCCGGGGATTACGGTGTGGGCCGGTCCATTGTTTGTGGGCCGGGGGGAGAGGTTATCCATGAAGCAGGCTGCGGACGGGAGGTTATCCTCATTGACGTAAATCTGGATCATGTGCGGCAGGTGCGTGAGCGTGGCTGGCACGGCACGGGCCAGACCCTGAAAAGCTTTCGGGACAGCGATATGAGTTATCCCATATATCAGGGCGGGGGCAATAAAACAGATTATTTAAACAGCTTAGGGCCATTAAAAAAGCCCGGCGGGTGAGGCATCTATGAGATATTTTTTAAGTGCAGTTACCATATTTCTTCTGATTTTGTCCCGCCCGGTTATGGCAGATATTATCTTGATGGATGACTTTCAGGACGGCAAATCCGATGGTTGGCAGGCCTTGGGAAAGGGTGATGTACGACTGACCGAATATAAGAAAAATATATCACTTTATCTGTCACAAAGTGTCATGGTGGTGACGATGTTTTCGACAAAGGGCTATGACAAAGTCGCGGTTGCCCTGTCCTTTGCGGCAAAATCCCTTGAAGAGGGGGAATATTGTATTGCCGAGGTGTCCGGGGACAAGGGACAGAGCTGGCATGAGATTAACAAAGTGGGCGATGGGCAGGATGATGCCATCTCCCTCCATATGGGGTCAGTATCATCGGAAGATCTGAATGACAAGGCTAAAGTCTATATCCGGGTACGGATTACCGGCAATAAAAACAATGACATATGCTGGCTGGACAATGTACGGGTTACAGGCCGGAAAATCCGGGCAGGGGCAGACAAGCCCCATGCTTTTCCGGCTGAGGCTCTGCGGAATGGTACGGCCTATGACCGTCCGGTGGATATGTGGGCTTTTGCCCCTGTGCATGCCGCAAAGGCATCACCCTTTGAGGGGAAAATAACTTTTGATGGGGGGCGGGTAGAGGGTTTTGAGGCTTTGAAGGATAGCTATGGTTATGGTCGGGGGAAGGCCGGGCGTATGCCATCTTTCGCGGTGGATTTTGTTTCCTCCGGCTCTGATCTTATTCCTGTGCGGCGGGGGCTGATCCTGAGCCGCAACCCACAGTGGGATGTTATTCTGGAGCCGGGGAAAATATGGCGGGAAACCGGGGAGACGGGGTTCAGCCGGGCGGCCATTCCTTTCGCGCTTCAGGAGAAAAACGCCAATTGCACTCACAATGGTGTCATGACCTTTTTATATGATGAAAAAGGCATCACATCACGGGTTGCGGTTCAAATCAGCAGTGAGACCTGCCTCTATTTCAAGTTTGATCTGTGGGGTTACGGCATGGCCATATATAGCCCCGCTTTTGTTGCGGATAGCGCAGGGGTGAAAGAGGCTTATGCGCGGGAGAAAGCCGCCCGTCTGCCCGTCAAACCGATCCATAGTCTGGCACAGGATTATCCGGGGGTTAATCCCGATAATTTTGGCTCGGCGGCAGAGGTTAATCCCGATGACATGACGGCATATGGCTTGTTGGTGGACGGCACCCATTATGTGGGTGGCTGTGAGACAAGATATGGCCCCTATCCGTACTGCGATGTGCTGGATCTGCCGTCCTATTCCACGGCCAAGTCCTTGTTTGCCGGGCTGGCGCTGATGCGGATGGAGAAGCTGTATCCGGGCGTTGGTCAGGAGAAAATAGCGGATTATATTCCGGCCTGTAAAAAGTCCGGAAACTGGTCAGATGTTACTTTTCAGAATGCCCTGAATATGACTACGGGTAATTATACTACCGATAAATATATGGCGGATGAGGGCGGCCAGAAAATGATCCGTTTCTTTGATGCGGTCAGCCACAAGGATAAAATAAAGGCCGCTTGCGGGGCCTTTAAACGAAAATCCAAACCGGGTAAGAAATGGGTCTATCATACGTCAGATACCTATATTCTGGGTGCGGCTATGCAGAATTATCTGGCGGAAAAAGGCGATCTCTATGATGATATTCTCAAAAACCCCTTATGGGTTGAATTGGGACTTAGCCCAACATTGAATACGACCCGCAGAACCCCGGATGCTCGCGCGCAGCCCTTTGCCGGATATGGTCTGACCTATCACCGGGATGATCTGGTACGTCTTGCGGCTTTTCTGAATGCGGATAACAGTCTGGCGGCTACTTTCTTTGATAAAGTTGAATTTGACAAGGCGATGCAACGTAGTGGCGCGGCACAGGGCATGGCGGCTTACGGTAAGGCGGTAAAATATCAGAATGGATTTTGGGCCAGTAATTTCCAGAAAATCCTCGGCTGCAAATCCCCCATCTGGATCCCCTTTATGTCTGGGTTCGGCGGTATTACGGTGGCTCTGCTGCCTAATGAAATGATCTATTATTATTTTAGTGACAATGATGATTTCGCATGGGAAAAGGCGCTTATGGAAGCCGAAAAAATCAAAAATTTTTGCCAATAAAGTTCAAGCTCTACCTGATATTTGGATCAGAGAGCAGAGCCGTGATTACACGGTTTCAGTGCTCTGTCGTTTTATGAAGGTCAGCCGCAAGCGCATTGGCCGGTTGATGAAGCAAGCTGGCTTATGGTGCAAAACCCGTCGGAAGTTCAAAGTCACAACCTGCTCTAACCATACCAAGATTATTTTGCTGCTCCGCGCTGCCCTTCGGGCCCCCTAATTAATTGAAAAATAAATAATTTTATGGTTTTTAAATGAATATTTAAAGCTTACAGTTCAAAATTTTTCAAAAGGTCAGAACTTATGGGTTCTGGCCTTTTTTATGTTTTACGCAGATAGCTTTGAAATTCTAAAAAAAGAGCTTATGTTATGAAGAGTAAGTTATTTTAACCGTGGAAAAATCCAATGACAAATACATCCAAGAAAATCAGAGCCGCAATATTAGGCGCCAGCGGGTATACGGGGGCGGAGTTGATTCGGTTGCTTGTGCGCCATCCCAATGTGGACATTGTCCTCATGACGGCTGACCGTAAGGCGGGGCAGCCTATTGACACGGTCTATCCCCATTTAACGGGGCTTGGTCTGCCGGATTTGATCGCAATCAAGGATGTGGAATGGCCGGGGCTTGAACTGGATGTGGTATTCTGTGCCTTGCCTCATGCCACGTCACAGGAAATTATCAAGGGTATTCTGCACGCCACCGGTCATGATTTCATAGATGAAATGATCATTGAACGCCCGTCGGATTATGCCAATGCCATTCAGGGGTCGGTCAAAGTGATCGACCTTTCGGCTGATTTCCGGCTGCGGGATACGGATGTTTATACCAAATGGTATCTTGAATATCATCAGGCCCCCGAACTGCAAAAAGAAGCTGTTTACGGCCTGACCGAACATTACCGCGAAGAGATTAAGGCCGCCCGCCTTGTGGCCTGCCCCGGATGCTATCCCACCGCGGCATTGCTGGCCCTTATTCCGCCGCTTACCGGTAAGATAATCAAGAAGGACGGTATCATCATTGATGCCAAGTCCGGCGCAAGCGGCGCGGGGCGCAGTTTGAAAGAGCCCAATTTATTTGCCGAGGTCTCCGAAGGCATGCATCCTTATGGCATTGCGGGTCACCGGCATTCTCCCGAAATTGAGCAGGAATTATCCCGTGCTGCGGGACAGGATCTTATGGTGACTTTCACGCCGCATCTGGTGCCCATGAACAGGGGCGAGCTGGAAACGATTTATGTGACTTTGCAAGACGGGCAAACGGCTGCTGATCTGCGGGAAAATCTGATGACAGCTTATCAGGATGAGGCTTTTGTCAATGTGGTGGCAGAAGACGTGGTTCCGGCGACCCGCCATGTGAGGGGCTCCAACCAATGCCTGATCGGGGTTTTTGAAGACCGGGTGCCGGGCCGTGCGATCATTGTGGTGGTCATTGATAATCTGATCAAGGGATCATCGGGGCAGGCCATTCAGAATATGAATATTATGTTTGGCCTGACAGAGAATCTTGCGCTGGAGCAGGCTCCGTTATTTCCATAAAAACTCCCAAAAGGCAGAGCCATATGATCAACGAACATTTCAGATATGCCCCCGGCGGCGGCAAATTATACGCCTTTAACGGCATATGGCCAACTTTGGGGCGGGGCGTTTTCATCGCCCCCGGCGCGCGTATCATCGGCGATGTGGAAATCGGCGATAAATCCAGTATCTGGTTCAATTGCGTTTTGCGCGGCGATGTCAATCATATCCGTGTCGGCAAAGGCAGCAATATTCAAGATGGCACCGTCGTTCATGTGGAAGGCGCGGGCGCGCCGACGCTGATTGGGGATGACGTTCTGATTGGCCATAGCGCAATGATTCACGGCACCATTATCGAGGATCGGGGTTTTGTTGGCCTTGGCGCGGTGACCATGGACGGCTGCGTTATCGAAGGTGACGGCATGGTGGCTGCGGGGGCTTTGCTCAGTCCGGGAAAACGGGTTCGGGCGCGGGAATTATGGGTCGGCAGGCCCGCCAAGAAAATACGTGACCTGGATGACGGGGCATTGGAAGGCATGATGGCGGGGACAATAGGTTATCAGCAGCTTGCCGAAAAATATCTGCGGGAATATTCTGCTTAATCTATTATCGTCGCCTTCTCCAGAGCCGTGGCGGCTTCGCCCAGAATACGGCCTTCCAGTGATAATTCCAGAAAACGGACATAATCCTTCGGCTCTGAAATTTTCTTTTTGGCAATGGATATTATTTCGAGAGAATTTGTTGCATCCAAATCATATTTTTGAATGAGCAGAATCATTTCAGAACTTAATTCTTCAAGTTCTTTGCGGATAGATGTGAGTGTTTGCGGCTCAGAAGATAGCATATTTTGCCCTTATTTTAATATTTTACATATACGATATCTGAAGGAAAAATTGTGAAATATTTTGCATAAAAAGTTATTAATTCAAAGTTTTCCCACGTAAAACAACATATATTTCAAATACATGTATTGTTTATGATGTTAAATGTTTTTATATTTTTTGACACAGATCAAAGATATTATGAGGCTATCCCCTTAAAAGTTTCTCTTGAAATCAATTAACTGAGGAAACAAAAGAATGACCCATACACTTTTAAAATCTGTTAGCATCGCGGCCCTGATCGCTTCTGCTGTCCCCATGACTGCTGCGGCTAAGGAAGCGGGTGACTTATTGATGCGGGCGCGCGTTATTTATGTTGCACCGGACGAAAGTGCGACCACGTCTATTGGCGGCACTGTTGGCCTTAATAATGACATTGTTCCCGAACTGGATTTTACCTATTTCCTGACAGACAATATCGGTGTTGAGCTTATTCTTGCGACAACAAAACATTCTGCAACGGCTATTAATACGGCGCTAGGCGCATCTGTAGAACTTGGCAATGCCATGTTGTTGCCGCCCACATTGACGTTGCAATATCATTTTAATCCAAAGGGTGTTTTAAGCCCCTATGTTGGTGCCGGCATTAATTACACTTTCTTCTATAGCGAAAATGCGGCGGGCGGGGCCATTACGGATATTGATCTTAAGGATAGTTTTGGCTTGGTTCTTCAGGCGGGCGTTGACTTTAAAGTGAATGATAAATGGTCTTTTAATGTAGATCTGAAGAAAATCTGGCTGAATACCGATGTCAGCATCAACGGCGGCGGCGTGACGGCGGAACTTGATATTAATCCTTGGATTTTTGGTGTTGGCTTCGGGTACACTTTTTAATGTCTTTCATAAATTTAGGGCACAAAGTTGATTTACTTTTAAGAATTTTTGACATAGACTTATTGTAATATTTCTTAAAATAAGGAATTGTCAGAGTGGAACGACCTAAACCGCCCTGTGCGGGATTTCATCACTTTTTTTACCAGCAATCCTTATTGTTGCCAGTTTTCAAGCGCCTCCCGATTTTCGGGGGGCGTTTTTTATTTTAGCCCCTAACAGTGCAGGAGATAACCATGGGTAAAAAAGCAAGACGTGCGAAAGGTCATAAAGAGTTCCAGAATATTCATACGTCAAATATTCGGCCTCTTTATAAGGATCAGGAAAGCTCATGGAACCCTTTAAATAGTACGGAAGAGCCAAGAGAGCGAAAATATATTCGGAAAATCAAACCGCAAAGTGACAATCAAAGACATATGATGGAGGCCATAGAGCAATATAATGTGGTTCTTGCCGTGGGGCCGGCGGGTACAGGGAAAACTTATGTGGCCGTTGCCAAGGCGGTAGAGGCGCTAGAAGCCGGCAAGGTCTCTCGCATTGTGCTCTGCCGCCCGGCGGTTGAGGCCGGCGAGAACTTAGGCTATTTGCCCGGCGCCTTGGATGAAAAACTCGCGCCATATTTGCGGCCCTTGTATGATTGTTTGAGTGACCGTATGGGGCTGCGTAATTTAAAGAAGTATCTTCATGATGGCACCATTGAAATTGCCCCGATCGCTTATATGAGGGGGCGCACGTTGAATAACGCTTATGTGGTGGTGGATGAAGCCCAAAACTGCACCTATGGTCAGCTTAAAATGTTGCTTACGCGCCTTGGCTGGCAATCAACAATGGTTTTAACCGGTGATCCAGACCAGTCCGATCTTTTGAACGGTCTATCGGGCTTGAATGATATAACCGAGCGATTAACAGCCTTGGATGATGTGTCTGTGGTGCATTTAAGGGATAAGGATATTGTTCGTCATCCCCTGGTCGCTGCCATGTTATCGGTTATTTAGAGCGCTCTAGAGCATAAAAACTCTATGCGTCCGGTTCCATAAGGCGATGAAGGTGAACCACCACATATTTTGTCATGGCATCATCCACGCTGGCATGACTGGCACTTTTCCAAGCTTCATAAGCTTTTTTATAGCTGGGGAAGATGCCAACGACATCCAGATTATCCGGATCTGAAAAGTCTAATGTTTGCGGGTTGGTAACTTTTCCGCCAAATACGAGGTGTAAAAGATTGTCGGCCATTCTTACGTCTTTCAGGTCATTGAAAATCATGCGGCCCAGTGAAATATTTCATCCGGCCAGCCGATCTTCTGGTTTTTCTAGCTATCATCAGCGACCATAATGCCGCCCTTTACAATGGATTTCATGAAAGTGATCAGGCCTGACATGCCGCTTGCCGCAATACGAGATGAAAAATCATCCCTTTGGGTGCGGGCCATGCTGATACCTTCTATCTTAACATCAATGATTTTATAGCGGCGTTCTTCTGATATCGTTTTTGGGGCCGAGGAAATGACAGGCCGTACCCGCCAGTCAACATCATAGGATTTATTTTCGCCGTCGATAACTTTGGTTCTGATGTACATATCTCTTTTACCATTGGGCAGCGTTCTGCCGACACGCACTTCCCGGGTATCAAGCTTTGTCAGGCGGCTCGTATAGACTTTAATCAGATATTCGGGGAATAGGGCGTAATAATCTTCTAAATTGACCTTGGTTGCTTGTTTTCTGTGACGACCCAGAGAAATTCTGCCAATATAATTGACATCGAAGCCTTCCAGCAGGATGCCGCGAAAGCGAGTTTCCTGATCAGCGATGCTGTTGCCAGTGTCTTTTAAACTGGTCAGAGCTTTGTCAGCTAATTTTTGAATGAATTCAGCGGCTTCCTTTTGTACTTCAGGATTTTCGTTAAGCTTCTCTTTTTTCTCGATGGCCCATAGATTTTGAGCCCAGAATAGGGTGGCTAACAAGAGGGCCGTTGAGAATGTTGCCATAAACATTCTGAAAACATGCCTTTTGGGGTCAAGCTTTTTAGCTCTGGATATATTCGTCATTGTAGAAGTCTTCCGCATTTCCATCATCATCCATATTGAGTGTGACATATTATATAGCTCTTATTTTATAACTTTTTAGTTAAATCGTAAAATTATTTATTATGCCGAGGTTTGCGAACAATAAAGGTCAGGGGGAACAGGCGTAAAAAAAAGCACTGATGCCTAGGGTGCCAGTTAGGGCACCAGTGCTTAAAAATTTATCTTAAAAAGATTATTTAAGTGTCTTCAAGTAAGCAATCACATTTGCGCGATCTTTGGGTTTTTTCAAACCGGCAAAACTCATTTTTGTTTTTTTAACAAGTTTCCTTGGTTTCTTCAGAAAAAGATCCAATGTGGCTTCGTCCCAGACCAGCCCAGATTTTTTCAGGGCCGGGGAGAATTTAAAACCTTCTATATGGGCGGCCTTGAGGCCGACAATGCCGAATAAATTTGGTCCGACAAGGTTCTTGCCGCCTTTATCAACGGTGTGACAGGCTTTGCATTTTTTGAAAACCTTTGCACCTTTAACGGCATCACCCTCGGCTTTAACGGTATCACCTTCGGCGAAGGCAGTGCTTGAAAGTGATATTGCTGCCATAATAGTTACTGACAACATTAGAAATATGCGTTTCATGAATTAGTCCTTTTGCAATTCAATATTTGGTGAAAAAAGATTTTAGATATGTCTTTTTAACATCCCACTTCTTAACGAATAGTGAGGAAAATACAAGTTTTTTTATTCTGATAAAACTTTATGACCAAATCATGTTCTTTGGACAGAAAAATACCAAAGGAGGCACAGGATGCCCCCTTTGGTGAATTATATATTCTTTGACTTTATGTCGGTTCAGATACGGCGGTTTCCCGATTGGATTTTATTTCGCCGCTTTTGATTTTACCCATGAAGGAAATCATGCATTGCCGAACAACAGGGGCCAGAACGACAACACCAATCAAGTTGGGAATTGCCATGGAAAAGAGGGCCGCGTCAGAAAAATTGACAACTTCCGTCAAGGACATGGTCGCGCCGATCACGGTGACGCTGCAGAATAACAGCTTATAGATGATTTCCATTTTCTTGCTTTTTCCAAATAAGAAAGTCCATGACTTTATACCGTAATAGGACCAGGTGATCATGGTGGAAAAGGCAAAAAGGAATACGGCTACGGCCAATATATAGGGGAACCAGGAATAAACCGATGCGAAGGCTTCCGAGGTTAACTTAACGCCGCTTAATCCGCTGCCGTCCAGATAAACCCCCGTAATGACAATGACAAGTGCTGTCATGGTGCAAACGATAACCGTATCGATGAAAGGCTCAAGCAGAGAAACCAGTCCTTCGGTCGCAGGCTCGCTCGTTTTCACAGCCGCATGGGCAATTGGGGCCGAGCCAATGCCGGCCTCATTAGAGAAGGTTGCCCGGCGCATGCCCTGAATCATCACACCGATGATGCCGCCGTATGCGGCCTCAGGCGCGAAGGCCCCTTTGATAATCGTCATGAAGGCTTCTGGAATTTTCTCGTAATACCCAAACAGGATGCTGAGGGCGGCAACCAGATAGAGAATACACATGATGGGCACGAGTTTTGAGGTGACCTTTGCGATGGATTTGATGCCGCCAATAATGACAAGTCCCACCAGAACAGCCATGCCAAGGCCAAATACCCAACGATAATCTGTGAAGAAATTTGTGCTGTCGCCGGCAACAATTTGAAATTGCTCAATAGTTTGGCTGATTTGGAAAATATTCCCGCCGCCAAATGAGGCAAAGACGCAGAAGATAGAGAATATGACCGCCAATGTCATGCCAAGGCGCGGCATACCTTTTTCGGCAAAGCCGGCCTTTAGGTAATGCATGGGGCCACCTGATATTGTGCCATCTTCATGGATGACACGGTATTTAACGCCAAGCGTACATTCAGCAAATTTTGCGGACATACCCAGAAGTCCGACGATGACCATCCAGACCGTGGCCCCGGGGCCGCCAAGGCTGATGGCAATGGCAACGCCGCCAATATTACCAAGTCCCACCGTGCCGGATAAGGCCGCAGATAAGGCTTGAAAATGGGTGACTTCACCGGCATCTTCCTTTTTGGTGTAATCTCCCCTGACCACTTTTAAGGCGGTTGTAAAGCCGCGAATATTGATGAATTTAAAATAAATTGTACAAAAAATGCTGCCCGCGGCCAACCAGAGCACAATCAGCGGCAGGGACTGCCCGCCAACCTGAATAGCGGTAAAAATAACATCTGAATAGAAGCCGGTGAAGGGCTGAATAAAATCATTTAACGCCTGATCAAACTCTTTCATATCGAACGCATGAGCAGAATTGGGCATCAGTCCGGCAAAAAAAGCCATACTAATGACCATATATTTTAGCTTTAATATCATAAATATCCCCTAAAAATTACGAAACACACTGAATAATGTTGATTATTTTTAATTATGTCGCTTCTTATAGCGTAAATTAACGACAGTTTAACCTCTTTTATGAAAAATAGGGCTCTGAAATATAGATACATAAAGTTACCATCTGATTCTTTAAGGCTAAATCAGGCGGGACGGCAGGAAATATACAACTGCCCCAAATTAAAGGCAACGGATTCAATGACTGAACATTTAACCAACTCGGACATCACTGCATTACTCAGCAACCCAACGCCTGAGAATCGTGCAGAAGCGGCAAAAGTCGTCAGTGAGAAATTTAATTCAGGCGATTTAAGTGATAATGAACGTCAAGTCGCTCAGGAAATTTTCAAGGTTATGGTTCAGGATGCGGAAGAACGCGTTCGCGCCGCCTTGTCGGACAGCTTGAAGGATAATCCCGAAATTCCCCATGATGTTGCGGTTGCCTTGGCCAATGATGTGGTGGGTGTTGCGGGGCCTATGCTTGAATTCTCAGAAGTGCTGACCGATGAAGATTTGAAAGATATCATCACAAGCCAGGGAGCAGATAGCCAGATTGCCATTGCAAAACGGGAAAATTTATCGGCTGACCTTACTGACGCTATTGTTGAAAATAGTGACAGTGAAGAGGTGATCGCGACGTTAGTATCCAACGAAGGCGCAGACCTTAAGGAAGATACCATGAGCAAGGTCATGGATAAATATGGCGAGGTCGAGGCCGTAAGTAATTCTCTTGCGGGTCGGAGCCAATTGCCCATTAGCGTCGCGGAACGTCTGGTGTCACTTGTATCCGAAAAAGTACGGGATCATCTCGTCACCAAGCATGAAATGACTCCGAATATGGTCATGGATCTCTTTTTAAGCGCGCGCGAACGGGCCACCGTCAGCTTGCTCAGCGACGGCGCAGACGTTATGGACGTAAGGCGTCTGGTAGAGCAATTACACAGCAATGGCCGTCTGACGGAAACACTTATCTTTCGGGCCATCTGTATGGGGGATGTTGTCTTTTTCGAGGCGGCTCTTGCAAAATTATGCAACATTCCCGTGAGCAGTGCCTATAAATTAATTCATGATCGCGGCACTATGGGTATTGAAGCCATTTACCGTCAATGTAAATTGTCGCCGGAAATGTTGCCAATCGTACAGGCCGCCATAAGTGTTACAAAAGATATGGAAACAAGTGCCAGCGAAGATCGGGACAGATTCCAGCAGCGTATGCTTGAGCGTATGCTGACCAATTGTGAAGATGACTTTGATCCTGAAAATTTGGACTATTTCATTACAAAACTGGGGTCTTCAAAAAACAGTAACGAGGCCGCGTAACAGAATATTTCACGAGCCTATTTCTTTTTGGTTGAAAGCCGTTCGGTTGCCTGTGCCAGAAACAAATAAACTTTACCGGTTTCCGATGAAATAAGCGCCACACTGAAGGTGCTATAGCTTTCTGAAGCCATGGACTGGGATATGAGATTTTCAAAAATCTGCATATATTCCAGCACATATTTACGGAATTCACCGTCAGATTTATATTTTTCACGTATGGCATCGGTATGTTTTTTATTGATTAATTTCTTGAGCTTGCGAATGAAAGTATTTTTGTCGCCGTCAATATAGGATTGCCACACCTTATCTGAAATATCATCTTCAAAATGGCGGTTGATATCAATGGACAGGGATTGTAGCTGTTCAATTATTTTTGAGGCAAGGTCGGAAAAATGATTTCCATTTTTATTTCGGTTCTTTTGCTCAATGGCTTCGGCATCAATCAGAATGCTTTTATTGGAAAGTTGGATGGCATTGATGAGCTGCTGAAATTTCTCCGAATGTTGATCAATGGCCGCACTTGCTTCATCCGCAGCTTCAATCGCACTGGCAGAGGCCAGAAATATATTCTCGGAGGCATGATGCATTTGATCGGACACATGGGCGGACTTATCCATGGCCTGTTCCGCCGCATTGGCATGTTCTTTCTCAACTTCTATTAGTTTTTCTGCCAGTTCATCTAATCTGGATAAGGTATCCGAACATTGATTCTCGACAAGGGAAGCTGTTTTCTGCCAATTTTCAGACAGCTTTGCCGCTTGGGTATCTGTCGCGGTGAAATATGTGCTGACGGTATCACCCATGTCCTGAATATTGCGAATGGTATTTTCAGTGCGCCCACGTATATCATCAATATGATCAGACAAATGCCCTGTTTGATCAACAATTCCGCCAATTATTTCCTGTGCATGTTCGCCAAGACCACTTGACTGATCTTTTAAGTTTTGCACCGCGCTATCCAATTGGCCGGTGATATGGGACAGGCTTTTGACAATATTGTCATGGTGATCTTTAAAAAATTCTTCGGATTTATCAACCTGAATGCGGAATTCTTCTGTTATCTGTCCGAAAGATGAATGGTGTTCTTGCATTAATTCCGTCTTTTCATTCAGGCTGTCCGTAGTGAGTTTGACGGCTTGATCCACTCTGGTGGCTTGTGCTTCGACGGATAATATTGTGCCTTCCAGTTTTTCAGTTGCCTCACCGGCAAAAAGTTGGATCTGATCCGTTTGTTTTTCCATCTGTTCCATGAACCGGCCGAATTTCTGGTTCATATTTTCGCTGATTTCGCTGCCTTGGCTGGCGATAAATTCGGTTGCTTTGCCAGAATTCTGGTCTAGAATATTTTGCATTTCCTGTGTTTGTTCGATTAAATTCCGGCGAATTAATTCAGCTTGTTTTTCAAGAGCATCCTCTATGGTGCTAAGCCGTGCCGTAATAGTATGTTCCAATATTTCGCTTTTGGCATCAAGGTCATTGGTCGCGCGTCCCATATGATCGACTAAACTGTCTGACAAATTCTGAGAGGATTGAACAATCTGCTCGGCATTTTCTTTAAAGGAGCTGCTGGCCTCATCAAGCAAAATTTTACTTCTGTCCGTCGCTTCATCAAGCCTCTGGCCCATGGCGGCGGCCTGATCCTGAAAGGCTTCCCCGCATTGAGTTGTCTGGCTTAGGGCATCTGCCGTGACGGCGGTTAGATTTGTTGCCTGCTCAACAAGCGTTTGTGTTATTTTTTCGGATTCCTTAGCCGTTTTTTGGTTTAATTCGGTAATAATATGGGATTGTTTATCCATTTTTTCGCAGATGTCATCGGTATTTTCAGATAATTCTGCCAGACCCTTGGCAAGAAGGGCCTGTTTGTCTATGAGCGATTGACTAAGGTGATTCAATGTATTTTCAGATGTTTCACAATTGCCGGATATCGCTTCAGACATTGTAATTAACCCAACGGACATTTTTTCCAATTGCTTCTCGATTAATTTGGATCTTTCATCAAGGGTTTTATTTTGGAAAATTATTTCGTTACTGACTTTCTCAGAATTCTGCCGGGTGATGTTGGTGATGCTTTCACTGTCAAATTTTATCTGCCTGAACTGATTTTCAAGTTTATCGGTATGATCCGTGATATCGACCATTAAACGGGCAAAGGCCTCCCTTTCTGTTGATAAAGTGGTTTGAAGATTTGCGGCTTTAGCTTCTGCATCTGTTGTGACTTCAAATAAATTACTTATTTGATCTTGGAACCGGTTTTCCAGATTATCAATTCTTGTGGTGGCAATGTCGCTGGCGGCTTCCACATGATGGATTTCTTTATGAAGCTCCGCAACGATTGAATTTACCCGTTTTTGGGCCACCTCAAGGGGGGCGAGCAGTCCATCTAATCCATGGGTGAGGGCGGTTCGATGTTCACGCAACGGATCAGTGCGTAAATAGACCAAGGCGATTAACCAGATTAGAATGAGGGGCAATGATCCGCCGGCCAGCAGCCCTCCGGCCTCATAAATGGGCATTCGGGCGATGGTCTTATCCGACGCCATGAACCACCATATGCAGATGCCGATCCAGATTATGCTGAGCGCGCTGCATAGTAAAAGTGGCCAGAACCGTTTGAACCATGTTTGTTTGCTGGCCACGTTTTGTCCAGTATTCTGTCCAGTATTTTGTCCAGTATCAGGCCTGGTTTTTGGCCCAATATCAGATTCCTTGCCATCTGCCATATGTCAAATTTCTTTTTTCTTCAATAATTATTCTATTATGATAAATTCCGAGACATTCTATCAGGCTCATGCGCCAGCAACAAGTGACAAGGCAATCAATTGATACATTGAATATTTCTCGCGCAAATTCATTTTTAAAATTGTTGAAATATTCATTTTTTATTTACCCTGTTTTACTATGGTTAATATCAATAGAAAACGTTAGATAATATTTTAACAATCCAAAGAATAAATTAGGGTAAAATGAGCAATATTGATTTAAGCCGCGTTAGCGTCCTTGTGGTAGAGGACAGCCAGTTTATACGGTCTCTTATTATTAACAGTCTTCGGGTGATGGGTATTGGTTCCATTCAATCCGTTGATCATGGGGCAGAGGCCATTGAGTTTATCAAGCTGGTTGATGATGATCCCATGAAAGCTGGCATGATGGGGATTGATTTAATTATTTCCGATTGGGAAATGTCGCCGGTGAATGGCATGATGTTATTGCGCTGGATACGCCGCCATAAAGATAGCCCGGATCGTTTTATTCCTTTCATGATGTTGACCGGATATTCTGAACCAAATCGCGTGCATGAGGCGCGTGATATGGGGGTGAATGAATTTATGTCAAAGCCGTTCACCGTCAACGCCTTGGCCGACAAGTTATTCTCCGTCATTAATAAACCGCGTCAATATGTTCATACGGCATCCTATTTCGGCCCGGACAGGCGCCGTCAGCAAATTGAAATCGAAGGGCTGGATCGCCGCGTTCTGAATTATGACAGTCCAGAAGTGGAGGTCGTCAATGGCTAAAGTCAGCGTAAGATTTTATCGTATAAAAAATAAGTTAAAGGAAAAAACACTTGGTTTGAGCCCAGTGAATGACGATGACATATCCTTTGATGATGATCTGATGGCGAAAGCCACGGCCGCCCTAGAGGAAATGTCTGAAGACTATCCGGATTGGGTGGGGGCGTTGATTCAACAGCTTGCTGATGTACACCGTCGCTGCGTGGATACGCCCGAGCAAAGATTTCAGCATTTCGAACAGCTTCATACCATTGCGCATGATATGCGGGGGCAGGGCGGGACGTTTGGTTACCCGCTGATTTCCAATTTCTCGGACGGCCTTTATGATTTCACAGGGGTCAATGCGGCCACGACGGATAAAAATGTCGATATTATCAAGGCCCATATTGATGCCATGCGCGTGGTGATAAAATCACGGATCAGCGGTGATGGCGGCGATATAGGCAGCCAGCTGAAAAGCGGACTTGAGGCGGCAATCAAAAAATATACTTAACATATCTTGGAAAATCTATTTCTTGCGGCTAAGCTCTTTCATGGCCTTCTCCATACCGCCTATGGTGAGCGGATACATCCGGTCATCCATGAGCTCGCGCATGAGGGAGATGGAGTGGGTATAGTCCCAATGGGCCTCTTTCGTTGGATTGAGCCAGATTGCACTTTGATAAACGTCAAGCACGCGTTTCATCCAGACTTCGCCGCTTTCTTCGTTCCAATGTTCGACGCTGCCGCCGGGATAAACAATTTCATAGGGGCTCATGGATGCATCCCCGACAAAGATCACCTTATAATCATGGGGATATTTATGGAGAATATCATAGGTATCAAAGCGGTTTTGGTGCCGCCGGCTATTATCCTGCCACACGCCTTCATAGAGGCAATTATGAAAATAAAAATATTCCATATGCTTGAATTCACTGCGGGCGGCGGAAAATAACTCTTCGCATAATTTGATATGGGGATCCATGGAGCCGCCGATGTCAAAGAATATGAGAACTTTAATGGCGTTATGCCGTTCGGGCACCATCTTTATGTCAAGATAACCCTGCTTGGCCGTGGAACGGATGGTGTCATCAAGGTCTAATTCTTCTGCGGCGCCTTGGCGGGCGAAATTACGCAGCCGTTTCAGGGCAACCTTGATATTTCGCGTCCCAAGCTCAACATTGTCATCAAGATTTCTGAATTCTCTCTTGTCCCAGACTTTTACGGCCCGGCGGTGGCGGCTTTCTTTTTGGCCGATACGGATGCCTTCAGGATTATAGCCGTAAGCGCCAAAGGGGGAGGTGCCGGCGGTGCCGATCCATTTGCTGCCGCCCTGATGCCGGCTGTCCTGTTCTTCAAGGCGTTTTTTCAAGGTTTCCATCAGCTTGTCCCAATCGCCCATGGCCTCAATTTTTGCCATTTCTTCGGGGCTGAGGAATTTTTCGGCCATTTTGCGCAGCCAGTCTTCGGGAATTTCAGAGGTGAGGTCTTGCGCCTCCGGTGCTTCCAGCCCCTTGAAGCAATGACCAAAAATCTGATCAAATTTATCCAGATTGCTTTCGTTCTTAACCAAGGTCGCCCGGCTTAAATAATAAAAATCTTCGAGGGAATGATTGGCGATGCCCGCCTGCATACCTTCCATCAAGGTAAGATATTCCCGCAATGACACGGGAACGCCATGATCACGAAGATTGAGGAAAAAATTTGTGAACATTTTTTACCGGTTCTCGCGGCGGTTCATAAAGGCGAGCCGCTCCAGCATATGGACATCCTGTTCATTCTTCAGAAGCGCGCCATGCAGGGGCGGGATGAGCTTTTTCGGATCGCGGCTTTTCAAAACATCTGCGGGCATATCTTCCACCATCAAGAGTTTCAACCAGTCCAGAAGTTCCGATGTGGAGGGTTTTTTCTTCAGGCCCGGAACATCACGGACATCATAAAATAAATTCAGGGCTTCGCGCACAAGGATATTCTGAATGTCCGGGAAATGAACATTAATAATATCTATCATGGTCTCTTTGTCAGGAAATTTGATATAATGGAAAAAACACCGCCGCAGAAAAGCATCCGGCAGGTCTTTCTCATTATTACTGGTGATGATGACCAGCGGGCGGTTGATGGCCTTGATTGTCTCGCCGGTTTCATAGACATTAAATTCCATACGGTCCAATTCCTGAAGCAGGTCATTGGGGAACTCAATATCGGCCTTGTCAACTTCATCAATAAGCAAAATGGGACTTTCATCTGCGGTGAAGGCTTCCCATAATTTGCCTTTATTGATGTAGTTTTTAATATCATGGACTTTTTCATCGCCCAATTGACTATCCCGCAGCCGCGATACCGCATCATATTCATACAGACCTTGCTGGGCCTTGGTCGTCGATTTAATATGCCATTCCAAGAGATCTTTATTCATCGCCCTTGCCACTTCATGGGCAAGAACCGTTTTTCCTGTTCCCGGCTCGCCCTTGATAAGAAGGGGGCGCTGCAACGTGACGGCGGCATTCACCGCTATCATTAGATCAGGCGTTGCCACATAAGTATCTGTACCCGTAAATTTCATAACCAAACATCCGTTTTATTTCTATGTTTATAAAGTATATTCGTCGGCGTCAAAGGTCAAAGCCTAATTTCTTTGCAGCCCATTTAATTTTTTCGTAACTCATTTAATTTCTTTGAAACCCAGGGGGAAAATTTTTCCTTCACAAACAACGGCATAAATTCCGTCCATTTCAAGGTCGCGGGTTTAATGGTCATATTATAAGTCGGGAAGATAGGGTTGCCGTTTTTTATGCCAAAATTCCACCAGCCGGTGGTGTTATATAAAACCCACCATGCTTCGGTGCCGGTGGCGGCGGCCTGAATAACAGGCGAGGAGCCGGGGCCCATAACCAGATCAAGATTTTTCATCAGGGCCGCTGTGCCTTCGAAATCATCCTTCAGGTCCAGTTCTTCAAAATTATGCAGCGTAATGCCATGGGTATCAAAAAGCTGTTTGATCTCATCTGCGCTGTCCCCATATTGGACATTGATGAAATTGACATCCTTTGTTTCCAGAATTGGCACCCATTCAAAAAGCTCGGCATAGAACATGTTACGCTTGGCTTGCTGCAAACCACTTCGCCAGCAAATGCCAATATTAATTTTATGGGGCAATGCGTTCAGCTTTTCTTTCCAATAGGCGGTTTTATCCTTTGGGGCTATTAAAAAACCGCCCGTCATGTCAGGGATGTCATCAAGGGATCGCCATTTATAGCGCATCAATTCTGTATAAAGGCACATATAATCAATTTTTTCAGGCTCTATGCCATCATAAAGCCTGACGTTATAGCCTGCGTCATGCTGACCGGAAATATAGGGCAGGATGGTCGCGCCCTTAAAGCTGTTTTGGAACAGCGGCACCAAGCGTTTGTCGCAGCCAATTATAACATGTTTGGCTTCACGGATGATTTGCGGATATAGGCTAGACATTAATACCTCATCGCCAATGCCTTGCTCCGCGCCAATTAAAATTACCTTGCCTTCAAGGTCTTGGCCTTCCCACTTATCAATTTTATAGGGCATAAAGACAGCCCCCTGATCAGAGGGGTGATTATGCCAGGCAAGGGCATCAAAACCATCGTCGAATTTCCCTATTGTATAACTGCTATGGGCTAATGCCCTGTGGCTGTAGGCCGCATTGGGGGCAAGTTTAACGGCTTTCTTTGCGAATTCCCACGCCTTTTCCAATTGTCCAAGGTTGGCATATACGAGACATAGATTGCTCGTGAACAAAGGTATTTTCGGGTCAAGGCGAAAAGCCTCCTCATAAAAAGTCAACGCATCCGGATAGCCGTCTCGAAAGGAGACGCCGGCTCCTAAGGAATTCCATAAAAAGGCATTTTCGGGAAATATGGGAAGTACATCCTGTAAAAGTTGAATGGATTTATCCAGTTGTCCGTCTTCCCTAAGAGCTGTTGCGAGGTTGTTATACCCAATTGGCTCGTTGGGGTTGATTTGGCAATAAATGGTAAAAAATTTGATTGCAAGATCTGTGAAGTCCATTGAGAGGCTTGCGCTGCCCAAAGTCTCGCATATTGCCGGGTTTCCTGCACTTTGATGGAGGGCATGTTCCAAAATATTTATGGCTTTATTCTTCATGCCAAGCCTAAATAAGCAGCGCGCCATAAGCACCAGTGTGTCCGGATTATAATTTTTATATTCCAGGGATTTTGTGAAATATTTCAGCGCTTCTATATGATTGCCCTTTTTATAAAATTCGTTGCCCTTGGTGACAAGTCTGTCATGTTGTTTTTTGTTCTTTGGGCTAGAAAGTTCTTTTGATTTTTTGGTCATATAAAAATACCTGTAGCGTTCATAATATCCTATAATTTACAGGATGGCATAATTTTTGTATGAAAATATTGTAACTAATTTCATTTTAATACTATAGTTAATTAAATTAATTCATATTTTATTAACACAAAGTTTGAGATAATGGCCATAGTTTGATATTGAATTAGGTCATGAATATTCAGATAGGTGAGGAAAAATGCCCCTAAAAATATCGTTGAAACCAGGTGAGAAGATTGTCGTTAATGGCGCAGTGATTGTTAATGGAGACAGAAGGTCAACAGTGATCCTGCAAAATAAAGCTTCTTTGTTGCGGGAAAAAGACATTCTCCTCGCAGAAGACGTGGATACGCCGGTAAAGCATATATATTTCCCGATCATGCTTATGTATATGGATGAAAAGGGATTTAACAAATATCATGAGCAGTATGTTCTGCGTATGACAGAGTTATTAAGTGTTATAGAAGACCCCATAGCAAAGGCGCTTTGTGTCGCCATCAGCAAGGATGTCATGGACAGTGAATTCTATAAAGCCTTGATAAAATGTAAAAAGATGTTCGAATATGAGAGTGAGAGACTGAATTATGTCCCTGAAAGCGTATCAGACAACCCAGAAGGCCAATGAATCCACAAGCCAAACTGAATATCGACTTTTCGCCGATGTGACGCGGGCGTTAATGGATGCGAAAGACCTGCCGAAACTTGATGTGAAATTACATGATGCCCTGCTTTGGAACCGTCAATTATGGTCGACGCTCGCCACAGATTGTGCCGTTGAGGGCAACATGCTACCGAAACAACTTCGGGCGTCGATTATTTCTATTTCCATTTGGGTTGGCAGATACAGCTCGCAAGTCGCGCGGGGGGAAGAGGAGCTTCAGGCGCTGATTGATATTAATAAAAATATCATGGAAGGCCTGTCAGCCCAAGCCCAAAATAATGTGGCGCAGACTACAGGAACTAATCCAGAAACTAATTCAGGAACCAATCCTCAGGCCAATCCTCAAACGGGTACAAATTACTCTGTATAACGGTTAACGTTTGGGGGTTCTTATGGGTTTTTATGGTTAATTTTTATTAACTATAAATCAATATTTTCATGTAACAATTTGATTCTGAAAGATGAATCCGCCCTTCTCCGAAAAATAATTCTTGTTAACTATTCCTTAATAGATTACAACTTATTCTTATCAGGTCAGCGGTTTAGCCAGAATGGCAAATATTTATACGCTGACATGAGTGGGTTTCGGCCCTTTAATGGAGCAAAATGCTCTTTAGTTTTAAGTACTCTCAGAATGGAGATATAAATGTCTTTTTCAGTCAATACAAACGCGGGTGCTCTTATCGCCCTGCAATCCCTCTCAAGAACAAATGCACAGCTTAACACGGTTCAATCCAGAATTAATACTGGCTTGAAAGTGGCTTCAGCAAAAGACAATGCCGCGGTATTCGCGATTGCTCAAGGACAGCGCGCCGATCTGGCTGGCCTGGATGTCGTAAAGAGCTCTCTTGACCGTGCGTCAAGTTCATTGAATGTTGCTCTTGCTGCTGCAGAAGCTGTTTCTGACCTTTTAATTGAATTAAAAGCAAAAGCGACCGCTTCCCTTGATCCTGGTCAGGATGCGGATTCCCGAATTGCTCTTAATGATGAATATGTCGCTCTTGTCGCGCAGATCAATACGGTTGTTAATAATGCTGCATTTAATGGCGTTAACGCGGTAGAGGCCGGTGGTGCAAGTATTACCGCTCTTGTTGCTGCGCCCGATGGCAGCGATAGTGCAGCAGCATTTGCGCTTACCATTGCGGCTACTGATATTGGTGCGACAAGTGCCGGCCTTGGTATATCCGCAACAAGTGATATTACGACGGCCGCTGAAGCTTCAACGGCTGTTGATATCATCACCGCAGCCGAAGCAACGGTTAACACCTTCCTGTCCCAGCTTGGTGCAGGCGCGAGACGTGTTGATATCCAACGCGCCTTTACCGACAAGCTTTCTGATGCCATTGAAATTGGTATTGGTAATCTGGTTGATGCCGATCTGGCCCGGGAAAGTGCGAACTTGCAATCATTGCAGGTTAAGCAGCAGCTTGGTCTTCAGGCACTGTCAATTGCGAACCAGGCACCTGGTTCCGTATTGGCATTGTTCAGATAATATTTTATTCTACGATATTGGTGGGGGTATATTATGCCTCCACCAAATTTCGCCGACTAATTTTTTTAAAATATATTTTTTATGTAATTTATTGTAATAGTATTTTGATTGTGAACGTAAAATAGCCTATAGTATGATGTATAGAAAGATGGGTATATGTAGAGGTTAAAATGGTTGAAAGTATTAACATAACCAGCACGCGCTTGCCGAGCACAGGTGAGAAAAGTGAGGCTGTATCGAAGGTCTCCGTTATAACGGATAGCGTTTCTAAGGCAGGATCCTCAAATGGGTCTGATCAGGCAAGCCGTGCAGTCTCGTCAGTGATTTCCCAATCTACTGAAAAGCGACTGGATTCACTGATCTCCGGAAATACAGGAGATTTCCTGAAAGCTGCTGAAAAATTTATTGACGCGTCATTGCCCAGCAAGCCGCCGGGTACAAAGCTGCGTATTGCACTGGACGACAGTTCAGGAAAATTCATTTATCAGGGCGTTGATATTAATACGGGTGATGTGGTTACCCAGTTTCCTTCAGAAGATATATTAAAACTTATCGCCTATAACAAAGGGCGTGATGGCGTTGAAGGTATCGTGGTTGACGAAGAGGCTTAACGGCTATGTTCTTGCAATATCATGTTTGGTTCGCATCATCTGGTGCGAACTTTTTTTGTATAAAATATCATGACGGATAATATTCTGTGTATTTCTCAAGCTCGCATGACATCCACGCGTCTGCCGGGCAAGATACTTAAGCAAGTCTGCGGGCGAACTTTGTTGGATTTCCATGTAAGCCGCCTATTGAAAAGCCGTGCTATCAATAGGCTCGTGCTGGCAACCACATCTAATGCTGCCGATGACCCCATAGAGAAATTTTGTATAGACGCTGATATCGACTGTATTCGAGGGCCGGAAGATGATGTTTTGGCGCGCTATTATCAGGTTTTGCAAGAATATCCCGCTGACATCATTGTGCGCGTAACATCGGATTGCCCCTTGATTGATTCAGGCTTGATGGATCAAGTGATCCAATATTACAGGGGCCATAGTGATCGATATGATTATATCACATTAGGGCCGACAAACTTTCCGCGCGGCCTTGATGTGGAGGTTTTTTCGGCAAGGGCTTTGGAAAGGGCCTATTTCCATGGTCATGAGGCCCATCAGCGTGAACATGTGACCCCCTATATTTACCGCGAAAATAGTGAGTTTAACTGCGGAATTTTTCCGTCCGATCATAGGTTAGGGCATCATAGATGGTGTGTGGACGAACCAGAAGATTTTGATTTGATCACCAAAATTTTAACGGCTTTTCAGGGAAAAGATAATTTTTCTTGGCAGGAATGCCTGACATATCTCGATAATAATCCCGATTGGATGACAATCAATAGCGCCATAAAACAGAAGAGCCTCAAGGAATAGCGCCTCAAGGGATGTTTCAGCGTGAGAAATCAAGTTTAAGGAAACGTAAAAGCTTAATTTTTAAAAGAAGTTAGTGAAATTATCTTCTTTTAACGATATAATATTCATAGTGTAAAAACTTTAGGGTCAGGACCCCCATAATGTCACAAGATAAAACGGAACAGGTTAAATTCTGGCAGGGTGATTTCGGAGACAGTTATGTCGAGCGGAATGCCGTTTCTTTTGAGCAGATGAGGATGAGAATATCGCTGTGGGTCAAGATATTTGGTTATATGGCGCATGATATGCCAAAATCTATATTGGAAGTCGGCCCAAATATTGGTTTAAATCTTCGCGCTATGCAGATGTTATGCGAAGCAGAATATTTCGCGGTTGAGCCCAACGCAAAAGCCAGAGAGGTTCTGATAAAAGACGGGGTGCTGCCAGAAGCCAATGTGCAAGATGCCTTCGCGGGAAATTTTGCTGTGCCCGAAAAACCGGTGGATTTGGCGTTTACTTCGGGCGTGATGATTCATATCCATCATGACGATCTATTGGATGCTTGCACAAATATCTATAATTCGACCTGTAAATATATTGTTTGTAACGAATATTTTTCAGACAAGCCTGAAATTCTTCAATATCGTGACCATGGCGACAAATTATTCAAGCGGGATTATGGTTCTTTTTGGCTGGAAAATTTTCCGGACTTAAAATGCCTTGGTTATGGATTTGAATGGAAGGTCATGACCGGTATGGACAATGCCACTTGGTGGATTTTTGAGAAAAGATAGGACATAGCCATGAGCATAATATCAATCCGGTCTTTTGAATCTGATCTTGCTTTTTTAGACGATGCCACTTTATTGATAACGGGCGGCACCGGATCATTCGGTAAAATGCTGACACAAACCTTATTGGATAGGGCCAACTTGCGGCGGCTGATTATTTTTTCCCGCGATGAATTAAAGCAATATGAGATGGAGCAATCCTTTTCAAATCACCCAAAAATGAGCAATCTGAGGTTTTTTATCGGGGACGTGAGGGACAGAAATCGTTTGGATATGGCGCTGCGCGGCGTTGATTTTGTCATCCATGCAGCGGCATTGAAACATGTCCCCATCGCGGAATATAACCCCTTTGAATGTATTAAAACCAACATTTTTGGCGCGCAGAATTTGGCAGAAGCGGCGATCGGCTGCGGGGTAAAAAAGATCATTGCCCTGTCCACAGACAAGGCCGCCAGCCCCATTAACCTTTATGGGGCCTCCAAATTGGCGTCAGATAAAATTTTTGTCGCGGCCAACGCCCTTGGCGGCGAACAGGATTTTACCTGTTCTGTGGTGCGGTATGGCAATGTCTTGGGGTCTCGCGGTTCTGTTGTGCCCTTCTTTAACAAACTGATTGCCGATGGCACGGATCACTTGCCCATCACGGATATGCGTATGACACGTTTCTGGATTACGCTGCGCCAGGGGGTTGATTTCGTACTCAGCAATTTGGACATGATGCAGGGCGGCGAAATTTATATACCGAAAATCCCCAGCATGAAAGTCAGCGATATGGCGCGCTGCCTCGCCCCGGATCTTGAACTTCGGGAAACGGGTATTCGTCCCGGTGAAAAACTGCATGAACAGATGATTACCCGGGATGATGGTCGCCAGACAATCGCCTTGGAAGACCGCTATATCATCACGCCGCAATTCAGATTTTGGTCAGATAAACATTATACGGATCATGATGCGACGCATGTGGCGGAAGATTTTGATTATTCCAGTGATACGAATAAGGAATGGCTGGATGATGCTCATTTTCGTGAGTTGTTAACGAGGATATGACCTTGAGGGATCATAAATACTTGCCTTATGGCCGGCAATGTCTTGATGATGATGATATTCAGGCTGTTGTGGACGTCTTGCAGGGTGACTGGTTGACGACAGGGCCGACCATTCAAAAATTCGAAGATAAATTGCGGCAGACTGTGAAGTCTGATTATGTGGTATCCTGCTCGAGCGGAACGGCGGCACTTCATTTGGCCTATATGGCGTTGGATATAGGGGCGGGTGACCGGGTTATTGTGCCCGCCATCAGTTTCGTTGCGACGGCGAACGCGGCGGTATATTGCGGCGCAGATATTTTGTTTACCGATGTTGATCCGGATACGGGACTGATGCGCGCGCAGGATGTCATGGCCTTGATAGAAAGTTTAAGCCCCGAAGAACGCCAGTCTATTGTCGCGATCACGCCGGTTAATCTTACCGGTGAAGTGGCCGAAATTGAAGCCATCAGCATAATCGCCCAGCAATATGGCTGGAGAATGATCGTTGACAGTTGCCATGCCTTGGGCACCACATACCTGTCGCGTGATGGGAAAAATCTTGCCGTCGGGGACTGCCATTTTTCAGATATGGAGGTTTTTTCCTTTCATCCGGTCAAGACCATTGCCATGGGCGAGGGCGGCGCGGTTACGACCAATGATCAAATGTTATATGACAGGCTTTGTCTCCTGCGAAATCACGGCATTGAAAGGAACGCGGAAAAATGGATTTCTGCACCGAAGAGCGAAATAGAGAATCCGCCGCCATGGGTTTATGAAATGCAAATTCTGGGGTATAATTATCGTCAAAGCGATATTCACTGCGCCCTTGGGTTAAGCCAACTTAATAAATTATCTGAGTTTACGGATCATCGGCGCAGGCTTGTTGCGAGATATGATCAATCCTTGATGGGCTTATCTGCATATGTAAAACCAATTGAACCCACGCGGGGCTGCGGTGCGGTGCGGCATCTGTATGTGGTTTTGATTGATTTTAAGGCGTTAGGCGTTTCACGCCTTGATTTTATCCGTGACTTATCATCCCGGAATGTGGGCAGTCAGGTTCATTATATACCCATCTATGCCCATCCTTTTTACCGGGAAAAATATGGCCCGCAAACAAGGTGCGGCGCGGAAGAATATTACGCCCGCACATTATCTCTGCCCCTGCATGTGAATATGTCACTGGATGATGTGGATGATGTGATTGCGCAAATTTCAGATATTATCACTGGTATTGTTCCCGCATGACACAGAAACCCCGCATCGTCGCGACCATCGAAGCCCGTATGACATCTTCCCGGTTGCCCGGCAAAATGATGTTGACGTGCCTTGGCAAAACCATGTTGGAACATATGGTGGCGCGCGTAAAGCGGGCAACCTGCCTTGATGATATTATCATTGCGACGACCCTCAATGAGACAGATGACGTGATCACAAGAGAAGCCACCAGACTGAATGTAAAATATTTTCGCGGCAGTGAGGATAATGTCATGTCGCGGGTACTCGGCGCGGCGCAAGCGTTTAAAGCAGACATTATTGTTGAGCTTACCGGTGATTGCCCGTTGATGGATCCGGCCTTGATAGATCATGCGCTGGCCCAATATTCAACTAGCGGCGTTGACTATCTGAGCAATCTTGAAATTGCAGAATTTAAGGCGGGTTTAGCCCATCCTCTGGGTTATGCGGTGCAGGTTTTCAGCACGGCTATTCTGGCGGATGCTTACGCCCGGACAGAGGATCCTCTGGATTATGAACATGTCAGCCGTTATTTATACCAGACGCCGGAACGTTACAGCGTGAAATATTTACCGGTGCCAAAATTGCAGCGCGGGCCGGCAATGTCGGTCACACTGGATACCCAACAGGATTTTCAGGTTATCTGCCGTGTCCTGAAAGCGCTCACGCCGGAAAATCCAGATTTCACCATAGAAGATGTGGTAAGTTTCCTCACTTGGCATCCTGACATCAGGCGCCTTAATCAGGATGCTGGCCAGATAAATACCAGATAAAGGTATCGCGATGATAGCAAACCCCAAGGAAAATTTTTCTCTGTTGATTATCGGCTGCGGGGCCATTGCGGGGGGATATGATCAGGAAGATATTGAGGGCCCGAATATCCTGACCCATGCCAAGGCTTTTAAAAGCCATGCGGGTTTTGATCTTGCAGGCTGCCTTGATGCGGATTTGAAAACCGCGCAGGATTTTGCTGATATTTGGGGGGTTGAGGCGGCCTATGAAAGCCTTGAACAGGCCATGCGAGACCGGAATTTCGACATCGTCTCTATCTGCACCCCGGCGTCCAGCCATGAATTATATCTGCGGCAATTACAAAATTATAACGTCCGGTTTATTTTCTGCGAAAAACCCATTGCCGATAACTTAAAGACGGCTCGTGAAATGGCCGCATTCTATCCGGATAATATGGCGGTGAATTATATCAGGCGTTTTGACCCTGAAATCAGGCAGCTCGCCAAAGATATTCAAGATAATAAATACGGCGGATTCATATCTGGAAAGGCGCACTATAATAAGGGCCTTTATAACAATGGCTCCCATATGACCGACCTTATCCATATGCTGTTGGGGCCTGTCATGGTTAAGGCGACCTCAGGCATCATATATGATTTCTGGCCGGATGATCCAACCATATCCGCTAAACTTGAAACGAAGAATAGCGGCCCTATAGATTTGATTGGCTCGGACATGCGAACGGGCATGATTTTCGACCTTGAACTCATTTTTGATCAAGCCATCATCAGTTTAACTGATTTTAGCCAAACATTAGCGATTAAACCCCAAAATGGCCCCAAAAAGATAACCAAAACGGTGCAGAACAGGGAAATGTTCAATGCGGTATCTAATATTTATGATCATTTAACGCAGGGCGCGGCATTGCAGTCAAAAGCTCGTAATGGCTTATTGGCGCTTGAAACATGCGATGATATTCGCCGAATGGCAGGATTATCATGACCAAAATCCTGTTTTTCAGCCGTGACCCCGGCGGCACCAATCAGCTCGTTGCCCTCAGATCAATATTATCTGAACAAGGCGAGGGGGCCAAAAATCATTTTCTGTTTGATCGCTTAAATATATCAGGCAAGCCCAATATTATCGTGGTCGCCAAGGATTATGCCCATGTCATATGGCGGCAAAATGGTCTTGAGGCTCTGGATTGGCCTGATATCTTGTCAGAAGAAGAGGTTGCCGGCTATTTGGCCGGTTTTTCACCGGATCAAATTATAACAAGCACCTGTCATGTGGATGACCGGACGGAACAGATGGTTTGGCGGGTGGCTCAACGGCTTGCGATCAAAGTGACGGCTTTTCTGGATTCGCATCATAATATTGCCGTTCGTTTTAAGGATGATCAGGGCGAAGTGATTTTGCCGGATCAGGTATCCGTGATAGATGAGGCCGCAATTCCGGCGCTGCTTTCCCTTGGATTTGCCAAGCGCAATATCTTTATTTCGGGAGATTTATACCAAAATTATTTTATCAGCCGCCAAAGGGATAAGAGCCTTGCGGCCCGCGAATGGGGGGGAGAAGAAGGCGAAAGCCTTATTTTATTTGCCTCTGACTATATCCATGAAATGCAGGCTATGGGCCTGACGTTTGAGGTAACGGAGTTCGAATGCCTTGATTATCTGATTGACCTGTTAAAAGCGGGTGAGGGGCGGGAATATCTGAAGGGACTTTGCGGGCCTTATCGCTTGATCATTCGGCCCCATCCAAAGGACACGCCCGGAAAATATGAGGGTTATCCCCAAAAAAGCACGCGAGAACTGACTATTTTAATCAGCAGTATAGGGGCATCTCTTGAGGCGGTTACATCGGCTGATCTGGTGACGGGTCTTGGCTCGTCCCTGCTGAATGAGGCGAAAGCCTTGGGCGTGGGTATTCTGGCGCTTGGGCCATTAGTCAAGAATCGTAAAGATTATCAAAAAACAGTCGCGTAATTTCAGTATTGTTTTCAGTGCCTTTTTGCTTTAGCAGGCCCTCAAAATCAGCCGTGCAAATATTGCCGCCCCGTTGTTCTTGTAAGTCGTAAAATCTTTCCGATGTTATGGCATAGCTTGCAACGTCATATTTTTCACCGTCTCGGATACCATAATGCTGGTGATAACCATCCAGTTGATAACCGATCAATTCCAAGCTGTTCATCCATTGCCACAGGTCTGCGTGCTGCGCGCCAGAGATTCTTTGAAGATTTAACCGGTCGAAGGCATGTTTGGTGAGCAAGGCAACAGATTCCAGTGCGGCGCCTTTAAGGGATCTGTCCCCAAAAACGATGCTGAGTTCCGCAGAACGTGTAATGTTATTGATGAATTTCAGGCAAACCACACCGATATGCCGGGATGTTTTTTTGTCAAGCACCGCCAATAATAACGAGGTGGGGTCGGCTATTTCACGGGCAATAATTTCCGCTTGCTGGGCCTTATTCACGGGGAAGGTGCCGTGAACCAGATATTGTGTGGTGACGGGGTCATTGAACCAGCTATGCCAATGGCCGTTGATTATATCCTGTTCGATATCAGGTTGACGAAGCGCAACAATGCGCCCTTCCAAAAAAATATCGTCATCTTGTGGGTTATGGTCTGTCATAAAACTTCCCCTATGTATTTTCCGATATTAAGGTACCATAGACCTTAAAAAAGAAAAGACCAATAATGTTAGCCAAAGATGTTCAAAATTGATTGCGGGGCTTGATTGGCGATGGACAGCGCCTGTATGCCAAGCTGCTGTTTGACTTGCAGGGCCTGTAAATTGGCACTTTCCTTGGCCAGATTAGCATCCACCAGATTTCCAATGCCGATTTCAATGGTGTCGGAAATTTTATCAGCAAAAATACGTTGAGTTTCCAAAGATGTTGAGCCGGCACCTAATCTGGTTAGAACCACATTAACCAGAGCTAGTGAATCATCAACATTGGTCAGGGCAGCTTCGGCAAGTGTTTGTGTCGTGATTTGCTGGGCTGCCGTGATTGTTACATTGCCGCCGCCCAATGTCAGATTTTGATGAGGAATTGAGATGGTTTGACTCGCGGTGGGATTGGTGATGGCGACGATAGCATCGGTTCCGGCATCAAGCAGGTTTGTGCCATTAAATTCCGCGTTATTCACGATGATGGTAATTTGATCTCTCAAGGAGGAGAAATCTTCATTTAAAGCTGCCCGGCTGGTCGCATCAAGGCCTATATCGGCTGCGGCGACCGTCTTTTCCTTCATTTCAATGAGCAGGTCAGAAATGGCCCCTGCGGCTGCGAGGGCAATATCGGCTATACTGATGGAACGATCCAGGCTTTGCTTGACCGCATTATAGCCTTTCAGGTCAGCGCGAAGCTTCTGGGCAATGGAAAATATGGCGGCATTATCTTTGGGCGATGAAATCTTAAGACCGGTATTGATCCGATTCTGTACTGTTTCCAACTGAGCTGTCGTTTTGTTGAGGTTGAAAAGTGCCGACAGGGCAATTGCGTTGGTATTTACAGAAAAGGCCATATTCTTGATCCTGTTAGTCTTAAAATAACGTTTTAATATATTTCTATTGTAGCAGCTGACCGGAAGGGCTGGTTTTAATGTGCCAGACCACTCCCGTTCAGGATGTGCTATTCAGAATGCGGGCGGTGATTATCGCTTTAACCGCCGAATAGACTTAAGATTGACTGCGGGGCCTGATTGGCAATGGAGAGCGCCTGAATACCAAGCTGTTGCTTAACTTGCAGCGATTGTAAATTGGCACTTTCCTTAGCCATATTGGCATCCACCAGATTACCGATCCCAACCTCGATGGTATCTGAAATCTTATCCGCAAACGCCCGCTGAGATTCCAGAGCTTTGCCGCCCGCGCCCAATCTGGTCAGAACCGCATTGACCAGAGCAAGTGAGTTGTCAATATCGGTTAGAGCTGCTGCCGCGAGGGTCTGGGTCGTGATGGTTTGCGCCGCCGTGATTGTTACATTGCCGCCGCCCAATGTCAGATTTTGATGAGGAATGGTAATGGTCTGTGAAGCGTTGGGGTTGGTGATGGCCACAATGGCATCTGTGCCGGCGTCAATCAAATTGGTGCCGTTAAATTCGGAGTTGGCCACAATGATCGTGATTTGATCTCTTAAAGCTGCAAAATCCTCGTTCAACGCTATCCGGCTTGTGACATCAAGACCCGCATCCGCCGCCGCAACGGATTTTTCTTTCATTTCAATGAGCAGATCTGAAATGGCACCCGCAGCGGTAAGCGCAATATCCGTTGTACTGATGGAGCGATCCAGACTTTGCTTGACCGCATTATAGCCCCTTAAGTCAGCGCGCAATTTCTGAGCGATTGAAAAGATCGCCGCATTGTCTTTCGCGGAAGAAATTTTTAAGCCGGTATTAATCCGGGTCTGGGTGGCTTCCAGATCCTTTGTCGTACTATTCAAATTAAGCAGAGCCGACAGGGCACTGGCATTTGTATTTACTGAGAAAGACATCTAGCTTTCCTTTCATGAGTTGCATTCTGAATATGTCGTATCCCACACACGGGATATACCGATTAATAAAATGCAAGAGGTGTGCCAGTTTTTTCTTGGAATAAGTCATTGTAAAATAAAGAAAAATTTTACGTTTTCTTAGAATGTGATGGGTTTGCAGGAAGATTCTGCCATCAACTAGGCAAAGCTTGCAGCAGAAATTACCGCATCCGTCATGAGTTTGTCCATAGACCCAAGCGCTCTATTGCTTCATAAATTATATGAAATGACAAATGCCATGGATTATTGGGGGAAATGGCAGGGGAAAAATGGGGGCGGAAATAAGATGTTTTTAAAACGTTAAACGGTTTGATTTAACGTGATTGATGTGGGGGATTTATTGACAGGCCGTGAGCCATTGGCCCCATAGCGGGTCGCCTGATTTTGGGTCTTTATCACTTCATGGCTGATGGCTTGAATCATATTTTCTGATATTGTCTTCAAGCTTTTGATCAGGCGGGTATGCTGCGTTAGCACAGTTTGAAAAAGGCGTGATTCTTGCTTTAAGCTGCGCGCAGCTGTCCCATTACCGCTCGCAGGCAGCCCCCCGCGCGCGCCCAATTCAGACATTTCTTTATGATAGGCGGCCATGAGCTGATTCTTAAGGGGCAAAAGTTTTTCCATTTCTTTAGGCCGATTAGCTTGCAGCAAGGTAATCTCATCAGAAATGACTTTAGTAAGGTCTTTTGTTGTTTGGATGAGCGGTGCTAAAAGACTGTGGTTTTCTGAAGTCTCAGGGAAAGAATTTTCATTGTTTGGCATGTCAATCATTCACTTCCTGCGTTTTTAAAATTTCCCGGTAAACAGAATCGGAAAGCCCGATGCCGCCATTAGCCGCAATTTGATTGGCAATTTGTTCACTCAGAAGATCCTGAAAGACCTCTTCACCTTGCCCCCCCCCAAATGGCCCATCAGATTTTATATCCAAAGACATGCTTTTCAGGATTTGCGCCAGAAAAACAGCTTCAAAAGTTTCCGCCGTTTCCCATGCCTTTCTTTCGAAAGCAGTGGACGGCTGCGCTGGCTTGCTCTTGGCGATTGCCAGATTTTGTTGGGCCTGTGGTTGTTGGTTTTGTATATTCAGGAATTTTAAATCCATCACATCACCTCAATTTCTGCATGCAAAGCGCCGGATACTTTCAAGGCCTGTAGAATGGCGATCATATCGCGGGGACCGATACCCAGGGCATTGAGCCCGTCAACCAGCTCTTGTAAATTCACACCAGGTTTCAGAAGGGCGAATTTTTTGCCTTCACCTTCATCAATATCAAGCTCGGTTCTTGGAACTTCAATCGCTTCTCCGCCGCCAAACGGATTGGGCTGAGATACTTGGGGCGTTTCTGTAACACGAATGGTTAAATTGCCTTGGGCGATGGCCACTTCACTGACCCGAACTTCCTTGCCGATCACAATGATGCCGGATCGTTCATCAACGACAACTTTGGCTTTTTGGTCAGTTTGAACATAAAGCAATTCAAGATCCGTGACCAGATTGACCATATTATCAGCGTAAGTTTCAGGCTTGATAACCAGAATGGTCGCGGGATCAATAGCCATAGCCGTTTTTGTGCCCATTTCTTTATTAATGGCCATGGCAATGCGGCGTGATGTTGTAAAATCAGGTGTGCGCAGGGAGAAAAAGATTTCTTTTTTAGCGAGCATGGAATAATTGACTTCTTTTTCAACAATGCCGCCGTTAGGTATCCGCCCGGCTGTGGGTACGCCTTGCGTTACGCTCGAGGCATCACCGCCAGCAGAAAATCCGGAAACCTGAATAGAGCCTTGCGCAACAGCATAAACTTCGCCGTCGGCCCCTTTAAGCGGCGTTACGATTAAGGTGCCGCCCCGAAGATTTTCTGCATCACCGATGGAGCTGACACTAATGTCAAGACGATTTCCGGTGCGGGCAAAAGGCGGCAAACTTGCCGTGACCATAACCGCCGCAACATTCTCTGCTCTCATTGATGCGCCGCGCGTATTGACACCAAGGCGTTCCAGCATAGCCGTCAGGCTTTGTTCTGTGAAAGGGGAGTTTCTTAATGAATCGCCGGTTCCGTTTAAGCCGACCACAAGGCCGTAACCGACGAGTTGGTTCGATCTTACGCCCTCAACGGAAACAAGATCCTTTATGCGAGAGGCCGCATGTGCGGGCAGGATATGCCCCATGCCAAGCGCGCCCATCAGCATGACTGTGAGGAGTTTTTGATATAGCTTCAGTTTTTGGGACTTCTGCCGCATATTAATTCCATTTCAGAATATCGTTATAAATTCTCATATCTGACTATGCGAAATTCGTGCCAAAAAAACAGGCGGCGGTAAAAATTTTAACATATTGTTTTAAAAAGATTTTTCTGGGGACTTCTGGAAATGGCCTAGTGTTTGTCGTGTGCGGACAGAAAAAATTACCGCAGAGGGTAATGATTGCCGAGTAGAATATTCATTATATTATGTCTATGAAGGGGCATCAATTTCTGGTATCTATTGATTTATATTCTAGGTGATGAGGGCTCTATGGAAATTAAAGGACCAGGACGAATTACGACGCCCGGTGTGTCGCGCAAGGGGAAAAAAGGTGGCGCGAACAAATCGGGTTTTAATGAAATCCTTTCATCAGAGGAAAGCGCGGCAGCGCTGCCGCCAAGCGGCACATCCCCCTTAACGGCAGTGAATTCGCTGCTGTCCTTGCAAGAAATGCCGACCAGTAGCGAAGGGAAGTCAAAAGGGCTGGTCAGAGTAGAAGAAATGCTTGGGCATTTGGAGCTTATTCGTCATGGATTGCTGGCCGGACAAATTCCTCAGCGCCAGCTCAAAGATGTGGCGGCTATTGTCTCGCGTGAAAAAGAGCTGTCCAATGATCCTGCGCTGGATGAAATCCTCAATGACGTGGAATTGCGCGTTAAGGTAGAGCTGGCAAAGCTGGAAATGCTCGGCTAATGGGCTTCAAACCACCTCTGTAATCTGCAAGAGATTATAACTAAATCACAACAATTTGAGGGGCAGGCGTACTAAATTACTTTAGGCGATATTAGCGCTTGAATTGTAGAGGTGAGTTGAGTAGTTTGTCATCCAAAAGAAACCAGTTTTTTAGCCAAGTTTATTATTATGGTAAAATATAGAGGTTATTGATGATTACGAAGTTGCCAGAAGGATATAAACCTTCACCAGATGAAGAATTTATGAATGAACATCAAAGTTTGTATTTCCACACTAAACTTATGGCATGGAAAGAGGAAATTCTGCGGGAATCAAAGGAAACGTTAGCCCATCTTCAGGAAGATAGTCAGAAAGAACCTGATATTGCCGACCGTGCCTCATCAGAAACAGACTGGTCAATTGAGCTGAGAACCCGTGATCGTCAACGTAAGTTAATCACGAAAATAGATGCTGCGATTGAGCGGTTAAGTAAAGGCGAATACGGCTATTGCGAGGTTACCGGAGAGCCCATAAAGTTAGAGCGACTTGAAGCCCGTCCCATCGCGATGATGAGTTTGGAAGCCCAGGAAGAGCATGAAAAATTTGAGAAAGTTCACAGAGATTCATAGATGAGATTTTGAACGTGTAAAATTAAAAAGGACCGCACTCTTCTGGCGCGGTCCTTTTGCTTTGTGCGGGAAACGGAAGATGGTGTAGCTCATCTGCCGAACACAAGCTTTGAAATAGTATATTCTGATTTTAGAAGGGGAACAATATATCAAACAATTGTGACCCGTAGCGGGCTTGTTGGACATCGGTTAGCTGACCCCGGCCCCCATATGAAATTCTGGCTTCTGCAATTTGGGTATGCTGGATCGTGTTGGTGGAGCTGATGTCTTCTGGCCGGATGACTCCCATAACGGTCAATTCCCGTACCTCAAAATTCACGCGGACTTCCTGACGCCCCTGAATGACCATATTCCCATTAGGCAGGACTTGAGTGACAACAGCCGCAAGTGTCAAATCCACCGATTCACTGCGGTTGACCTGCCCCGTGCCGACATTGGACGTCGTGCTTCCCATATTAACCAGTGATGAGGGGTTGACGGCATCCGGCAGAATTTGGCTCAGTTGACTTTCAAGTCCCAGAAAATTTGTCGCATTGGCTGAATCTGTATTTGATCTTGTGCGTGTGGTTCGGTTATCAATGCTCGCCTGATCGTCAATGATGATATTGATGGTGAGAATATCTCCTACCATGTTGGCTCGCTGATCGCGAAAGAAATCCTTTGAGCCAACGCGCCAAAGAGAATTTTTTTGATTTCTTACATGCCTTTCCTGTTGTTCTGGAATTTGAATGATTTTTTGTTGCGGTGTATTATTTTGCGGAACGACCCGGGTTGTTTCAATCGCTGCCAGATCAGGCGCTTTGCCGATATCGCCTATTCTGTCGATGGCACTGCATCCTGTCAGCAGCAGGGAAAATATTCCCGTCAAGCAGATGGCCTTTACTGTTTTATAGCCGCCGTGATGTGACATTTTGTGCTCCGGGGGATTTTCTATGCTGAGTTTGTCCAAATTATAAGTCATTTTCTAATCCTCATCTCTTCTTGTCACGATGATTATTGTAATTGAGCGATGTTATAATGGCCGATTAAAACCTGTACTTGACCGGGGCCTATGACCATGGCTTCTATGGTTTTGTGAGACTTGCTGTTCATCACACGGATTATATCACCGCGTCCACCGCCCTCAATGGCCTTGCCCGTGGCCGTCAGGTTTATTTTCCCGGAATGGAAAAGGATGTTGACGCGGGCTCCGCGGTTAATGATGGTTGGTTTTTTTAGGTCGCTCAGTTTTATTGGGGTCGAAGGGGTCATGCCGCGCCGGGGAGTCATGCCGATCAACTGGGCTTTTGTTCGAATAATATTGCGCCCAATACGAAGCGTTGGCATAGATGTCCAGCCAATGTCCAATTCAGTTATTTCCTGTCCGGGCAGCACCCGCTTGTTTAATGTGGGCACATGGCTTATGGCGTGGGTACGTCCGGAGATTGTTGCCGTTTTATAAGTCCCGTCATCAGTTGGTACAGAAAGCATGGCGGAGAATTTACCCGTTTTTTGATGGAAGGTGAATTTTTCTACGGAGATATCTTCAACGCTGCCATCTTCCGGCAGGTGAATAAGGGCATTCTTATTATTAAAATTGATACCATTTTTTCTGTCAGAGAGATTTTTTGATGTCAGCTCCTGCACGATCAGATGTTCAAGCTGCGCGTGCTTAATGCTTTTACCTTTTCTGGTTACCGTAATCTGATTGACGTTTCGGCTATTCTGCCAATAGACATCATGTTGCCGTGTGAGGCTGGCCAGATATCTGGTTGAAACAGATGTTTTCTGTCCGGGGGCGGGAGAATTCATGACCCAAATATCGTGACCAAATTCAAGATTATCCAGCAAGTCGCCTAACGTTATGGTCGATTTGTTGACAATCGTGTCTGCCTTAACCTCTGCGAGGGCCATTGCCGCCTGCGAAGATAATAGCCCGGATAAGACCAGCATTATGCCACTATAAAATATGTTTTTCATAGTTTTATCCTTATCTTAAGTTCGATGTTACGCTCATCATCTCATCGGCCGTGCTAATGACTTTACTGTTCATTTCGTAAGCCCTTTGCGCGGTGATGAGTGAGGTAATTTCCGATACGGAATTCACATTGGAATTTTCCAGAAACTTTTGTAATACGGAACCAAATCCAGGGGTGTTTGGTACGCCGACATTTGCGGCACCAGAGGCCGGTGTTTCAAGAAACTGATTGTTGCCAATGGCCTCAAGTCCGGCGGCATTGGGGAAAGTCACCAGCTCGAGACGCCCAATATTCGTTGAATTTATCTGGCCTTCCAGCTTAACCAGAACCTCACCTTCGGGATTGATGGAGATATCAATAGCTTCTTGCGGGATGGTCAGGGCCGGGCCGACCACATAGCCTTCCATTGTAACAATTTGACCTGTGGGGCCTAATTGGAATGATCCGGCGCGGGTATAGGCATCCGCACCGCTGGGCAATGTAATGCGAAAATAGCCATTGCCATTAATCGCCAGATCAAGGGCATTGTCAGTACCGATGACGCTGCCCTGCTCCGTTATTCTGTAGACACCGCCGGTTTTTACGCCGACACCTATCTGAATTCCCGTTGGAATAACGGTTCCCGTATCGGAGGAAGCGGCACCAACCCGTTCTATATTTTGATACAGCAGGTCTTGAAATTCTGCCCGCTGGCGTTTGAAACCTGTGGTGTTCATATTGGCAATATTGTTGGAAATAACTTCCACATTCAATTGCTGAGCGATCATACCTGTTGCGGCTATACTAAGTGCTTTCATAACGAATATCCTGTCTTTTCAATGCTTGTTTAACCAACTTTGGCCTAACCAATCTTAGCCTAGCCAATCTTAGCAAGTTGATTAATAGCTTTACTTTCTGATTCCTGAAGTTTTTCCATAAGTTTAGCGGTTGAAGTATATGACCGGCTAACCTGGATCATTTTGGTAACCTCAATGATGGCTTGTACATTGGATGTTTCGGTCATGCCTTGGAGAATTGTATAGTCCGTTGCGGGCCGGGTTGCTGAATTGGTCGTGAACATATTGTCGCCAATTTTTTTCAATTTTGAATTATCGGCAAAAGCAACCACATTCAATACCGCAATCTGTCCCGCCGTTCGGGAAGAAATAGTCCCGTCGGATGAGATTTCAATATCCGTAACATTTTCCGGAAGCTGGATAGTTTTGCCGGCCTGATCCAGGATTGCCTGTCCTGTGGACGTAATTAAGGTATAATCATCCGATAGGGCCAGATGACCATTTCGGGTATAGGCCAATTCCCCGTTATTTCTTTGTACTTGGAACATACCGTCACCGCTTAGGGCAATATCCAAACTGTTGCCGGTTGTTTCCAGTTGGCCATCCGTCATATTTCGGGAAATGCCAAAGTCCTGAACATAGGAAATTTGCCGGAGGCTTTTGTCATTATCTCCCTCGGCTTCTTTAAGATATTCACCAAACATGACATTTTCCCGTTTAAACGCGGTTGTGCTCATATTGGCAATATTATTTGCTATAATATCCATCTGGCGCCGCATGGCGACTTGATGCGAAAGTGCTACTGATAATGTTGTGTCCATCTTAGGTCCTTTCTGGCCGTTTGATTTTTCCCAGTCAACACTATGCATATGTTGTGCCAAATAATTTAATTATTTTAAAACAAATCATTAGCTCGTATTCAGGAGCAGTTTTCTGGAAAAACGGCAGAGTTTGCCCGGTATTTTTTTCCTTTATATTAGTTGCGGGGGGGTGATTTATGTTATGTCTTGTTACGTTAACCATAATTTTCTTGGAGATTGGCGGCGTTGGGGTTACAAGTAATTCCTAACGACTTGTTAATAAAAAAACTTTACATTTGTTTTTGGAACGGCCTCGCGTGACCTCATGGTGCTATAGATAAAATTTGTGCTATTAGACAAGATTTAAGGGGGACGAAATTTAAGGGGGACGAAAGTTTAAGGGCTAGGTTAAAATATGAGTGAAGAAAATGATGCCGAAGCAGACGATCTTGCAGATGGCCTGGAGCAAAAGAAAACAAGCGGCAAAAAAATCATAATTATTGTTGCCGCTGCTGTGTTTGTGCTTATTTTGGGCGGGGCTGCGGCATTCTTTTTTATGTCCGGCGGGGAAGAAGAACATGCCATTGATTTGGAGAATGGGGGTCAGGAGTCTGAATTGGCGGAGGCTGAACCAAGGGAATTATTGTTTTTGGAACTGGAACCCATGCTGGTCAATCTTGATACGGCGGGGGGAAAGCCGAAATATTTGAAACTTACAATAGCGCTGGAGGTTGATCAGCAGACCTCTTTGGATGAACTTACTAAAAAAATGCCCCGTATTATTGATCAGTTTCAGACCTATTTGCGGCAATTGCGCATCCAAGATCTGAATGGTTCCGCCGGCATGTTTCGCTTGAAAGAAGAATTGCTGATCAAGGTGAATGACGCGGTCTATCCAACACGTGTGAATGATGTTTTGTTTAAAGAAATGCTGATTAACGGATAATCAATAGTTATGTCTGACGAAGAAGAAATTGATGATGATGCCGTTGCCGCCGAATGGGAGGCCATGGCGGCTGAGGGCGAAGCGGATACTGATGGTGATATAACCGAGGATGGCGGCGAAGATGATATGGCCGCCGCCATGGGCGGGACGGATCGCGTCCTGGATCAGACTGAAATTGACAGTCTTTTGGGTTTTGATGGCGAAGAAGAAGATTTTAGCTCTAAATCCGGCATTCAAGCCCTCATCAGTAGCGGTCTTGTGGCTTACGAACGTTTGCCGATGCTGGATATTATCTTTGATCGTTATGTGCGGATGATGTCAACGTCTCTGCGAAACTTCACGTCTGATAATTTTGAAGTTTCCATCGATAACATGACCTCAATCAGGTTTGGGGATTACCTGAATTCAATTCCGCTGCCGGCGATGCTCGCGGTTTTTCATGTGGAGGAATGGGACAATTATGGCTTGATCACCATCGACAGCAATCTCATCTATTCAATTGTGGACGCCCTTTTGGGTGGGCGGCGCGGGACGGCCCCGATGCGCATTGAAGGGCGGCCTTATACCACCATTGAACATACCCTTGTGGAGGAAATGCTGGGGGTCATGTTAAATGATTTATGTGATGCTTTTGAGCCGCTAAGCCCTGTAAAATTCAAATTGGATCGTTTGGAGACAAACCCCCGTTTTGCGACCATCGCACAACCAACAAATGCGGCGCTTTTGATCAGAATGCGCGCCGATATGGAAGATCGGGGCGGGCGTATGGAGCTGGTATTGCCCTATGCAACCATTGAACCTGTGAGGGAATTATTACTCCAACGTTTTATGGGGGAAAAATTTGGCCGTGATTCCATATGGGAAACTCATTTGATGAAAGAGCTATATAATACGGTGGTTCCTCTGGAAGTAATATTGGATGAGCTTGTCATGACATTGGGAGAAGTTCTGGGTTTGGAAGTGGGGCAGACGTTGATGTTAAATGTTCAATCGGATAGCGTTGTTGAAATGCGAAGCGGCGGCGTTCCCATGATGACAGGTAGAGTAGGCAAGCTTGGGCGTCATGTGGCGGTAAAAATAGAAAAAATTCTTGACCATAAAAAGGCGGATGCTTGATATGGAGTTGGTTATTGACAGTGTCATCATTATCTTGATTATTGTCATGATTTCTTACGCTGTTGTCCTGAATATCAAGTTGAAAGTCTTTCGTAATGCGCAGAATGAAATGGCGAATCTGGTCAATAAGTTGAATGAGGCGATTTCACAGGCGCAGAAAGCTGTTGATACCTTAAAAAAAGCTGCGCAAACAGAAGAAATCCGTCTGGAAGGCCTGGTCACAAAATCCCGGTTCTTGGCAGATGAACTGGAAATTATAATACAAAGTGGCTCAAATCTGGCAGATCGGATTGAGCGTGGTTTGATACCAGCAGAAAATGTCACGCTGCAGAATTTTGATGCAGAGGGCCATTCTGATGAAGACCTCTCTTATGCAGAAATGAGTGATGAAGAAGATAATGAAATGTTGGAGACCCTAAAAAAAGTCAGGTAGTTGTGCTTTTTACCAAGTTTAACTCAAAACTATTTTAGCAAATACCAAAGGAAAGAATATGTTGAAAAAAATCCGGGTGATATCGCTGGCCATTATTCTAATGTCGATGGTGCTTGGGATTAAAATAGTTGATTTTTCCTTTGGGGTGCAAAATGCCGTTGCGCAGGCCACTGAGCCTGAAAAAGAAAATGCCCCGGTAGAGAATAAAGAAAATGTCAAGCAAGAAGATAATGATCAATCCGCTGCTGAGGCTGCCCCCATGCAGCTTAGCGGTATTCCCAGTCGAAAAGAAATAGAATATTTACAAAAACTCGCCGAACGCCGCCAGGAACTGGATCGGCGCGCAAGGGAAATGGATGATCGGGAAAAATTATTAGAGGCTGTTGAAAAGCGTATTGTTGAGCGGACAGCTTCCCTGAAAAAAATCAAAGAGACCATCGAAGCCTTGCTTGCCAAACATGATGAAATAGAAAAAGCGCAGCTTGTCAGCCTTGTTAAAATGTATTCTGCAATGAAACCTAAAGAGGCTGCAGGCATATTCAATAGCCTTGATTCAGACATATTAATTTCAATTGTCGAGAATATGAAAGAGTCTAAAATGGGGGCTATTTTGGCTAAAATGAATATCAATAAGGCCAAAAAACTGACCACTGACCTTGCCGTCCGAAAACAATTGCCAAAAATTGATGGCTGACTTTTCTTGTCTTATTTTAAAGGATTTACCTGCTATTAACCCCTGAAGATTATAGTGGCTTACTTACCGTTTTGATCATATATAAGATAGCCCTAAAATGAAGAGGTAATGATGCGCTTAAATACGATTTCATTGGAAGACAGAATCGAAAGTATTCGGGAAAAGCTGGGTGATAAGGTTGATGTCAGTGATGTCACCTCTATTGTCGGTGAAGTGATGGGTTCACTTGAGGGTGATTTTGATCTGAAAGAAGTTCATTTTCAGGATGAATTGCGCGAATTACTGGGTTTCATCGAGAGAGCCAAGGCAGATTTGTCGGAAATTCAGCCCAAACATCTTAGTGAGAATGAAATTCCCGAAGCGAGCAATCAGTTGGGTCTGGTTGTTGATGCGACTGAGGAGGCCGCGACAAAAATTATGGATTCCGCCGAAGAAATTTCCGAATTGGCCATGACACTCGAAGGGGAGGTTGCCGATAAACTTATGACAATTTCCACTAATATTTTTGAAGCCTCCAGTTTTCAGGATATTACCGGGCAGCGTATGAATAAGGTGGTAACAACACTGAATTTTTTAGAAGAGAAGCTGTCGCAGCTTGCCGTTGCCATTGGGGACACTGATTCTCATCTTACCAATGGGCAAAATGATAATTCTGAGAATTTAGAAAGTGACAAGAATTTACTTCAAGGCCCACAATGTAAGGTAACGGCGAATGATCAGGATTCCATCGACGCCTTATTCGATAGCTTTGATTGATTCTATGGCTCGTATTGTGTAGGCTTTAAAATATTATGGTTAATTTTAACGGTTTTCGTGTATGCCCAAAAAATTATATGGCAGATTATCCGCTTAAAATACTCAATAACAGAATATCCGGTAAGATACCCTAAAGAATGAGCGATATTATTGGCAATATAGGGGCGCCGAACCCCTTGGAAGCAAAAAAGAAAAAATCTGACGATACAACGGGACTTTTTGTTTCTTTGTATTTGATTGTTTTGGCATTTTTTGTGGTCATGAATTCAATTTCAAATCAGGATCAGAATAAGGTTGATGCCGCAACAGAAAGTGTGACACGGGCTTTTAAAAATCCTTTTGAACCTGAAGCTGATTTTATTGATGTTGCGGCAAATGAAGAGGCGGTTACGCCCAATGACGAATTTCATGACCAGATACTTGGTGTGTTTGCATCCCTCGTAGGATTTGACGGAAAATATGCGACGAAAGGCGGGGATACCGTCAGGGTGGAGTTTAATCCAAATGATTTATTTATGGATGATTCTCATGAATTCCGGCCTAATCAACAGCCGTTCCTGAAACAATTATCCGTTTTTCTTGCTGGCGGTCGCAGCAGTGAAAGACGGGAGATTAATTTCGTTATTTCTACTGGTAAAATCTTGCCTCAAGGCCCAAAATATTGGCAGGATTTAAATATCCTCAGGGCGGGCGCTTTTGTCCATAAGTTAAGCGAAATGAATGTTGCAGAGAACCAAATGTCCATCGGGGTTGTGAAAGGCCCAAAAGAGCATGTGACGTTAACCTTTCATAACAGGGACATAAAGGCGTCTGTTCAGGGTCTTGCAGGCCATGAAACACAAAAACTGCCTAAAAATTCTATGCCAGACCAATCAGGACAAGAGCTGCCGATACAGGATGTGCCGGATCGCACGCCCCGCCGTCCTATTACGGATCAGCCCATCATTGATGATAATGATCAGGGGGCGCAATAATGAATTTTGATTCAGGTTTTGATTCTGGCAATTCGGCGCCCGAAGGCCCGTCAGAAAGCTGGTTGATTATTTTTTCAGACCTCTTGGCACTTTTGCTGACTTTTTTCGTTTTATTATTTTCAATGAGTTCCGTACAGATTTCCAAATGGGAGGCTGTTGTTGAATCATTAAGTGAGAATCTTAATCCAAGCAGGGCTCAAATACAGGACGTCGACTGGCAGAATATTGAAGCGGCTATGGTGCCGCAAAAAGAAGCCCTTAGCCTGGAATATTTGAAAAAAATATTCGTTGATAAACTTCAATATGACATGATTTTAAGGCGCAGCAGCGTCTCTATTCTGGATGACCGTCTTGTGATCACTTTGCCCGCTGATTTGATATTTGAATCTGGTCAGTCTAATTTCTCCGGGGATGCTTATAAATCAATGCAGGAGTTGGGGGCGGCGCTTCAATCTATTCAAAATAAAATTACAGTCGTGGGGCATACGGATATGGAACCGACAAGTGGACGATTTTATCCAACCAATTGGGAATTATCTTTGGTGCGGGCCATATCTGTCGCGCAACTGATTGAACAGGCAGGCTATACGCAGAATATTGAAATTTTTGGCAATGGGGCCTCGCGTTTTGATGAACTGGATGAGAATATACCACTTAATGAACGATATTTACTGGCACGCCGCGTGGATATAATCATTCACCGAGAGGACAGAGAGCAGCCCGCAGATATTTATGAGAAAAAAACGAGCCAATATTAATGAAGCAAATATATTATGAGTAATCCCATGAGTTTATTAAGGTTGATCGTTGTTATCATTGCTGTTTTTGGCGGCATTGTACCGGTCTTTGCCCAAGAATCTATACAGGAGTCTGTACAGGAATCTGTGCCGGAGTCTGTGAATGTTCGTTTCGCGGATCACCCGGGCTATAGCCGTATGGTTTTTGATTGGCAGGAAAATGTGGAGTATAGGCCGCATTTGGCGGGGGACAAGCTCGAAATAACTTTTGAGAAAGCTTCAGCGCCGAACCTGAGCCGCCTGTTGGACGATCCGCTTAACTTTCTGGCTGATCCGGAATACCGGATTGAAGACGGCAATTTAATTGTCAGCGTTAGGCTGGTCAAGTCTGGGCAGCTCAAGCATTTCAGGCTTGGTACCAAAATAGTTTTTGATGTTTCTTTTGATGTTTTTGGCGATAATTCAGGTTTAATACCCCCCTCATCGAAAGTGGTTCAGGATAGAAAATTAAATTCTTCTTCTGTAAATGCGAGGGGCAATACAGGCGAGCCTATCGACACATCCACGGCTCACCCTGAAAATGGCCATTTAAAACTGGTGGTTAACAATGTATGGGATAATATAAGGCTGAGTTATCAGTGGAGTGAAGATGTTCGGGCCGCGGCTTTCATTCGTCATAATCTTCTATGGGTCGTTTTCGAGGGCAAGAAACTGGTGGATCAGGAAAGTCTGAACCGGTTTCTTGGGCTACGGATAATATCTGCGCGGCAGATTGAGCATCCGACAATGACAATATTATTTTATGAAGTGACGCCGGGGCAGAATATCAAAGTTCAGAGAATCAATCGGGCATGGCATGTTGATCTGAAGAATGCCCCCATTACACCGGCACGCTTAATTGCCAGCAGCAGCCGGCGCGGGAGCGGCAATAAGGGTGAAAATTTTTTCTATTCTGTGGAAAATGCAGGGGATGCTTTAATCATCGAAGACCCGGTTGTCGGGGATGAATTGGCCATTGTGCCGGTAATGAGCTCATCACAAGGTGTATTAGAGGGGCAAAAATTTGCAGAGTTCCAATCATTGCCGACGGCGCAAGGTATCGCGGTTCAGTTGATTGCGGATAATTTGAGTGTAAAGAGCTATCGAACCGGCGTTAGTGTCGCCGCCAAAGAGGGGGCCAAACAGGGGCTGGCACTTTCGCGCAGCCAGCTTTCCGGTAAGCTTGGTGTGATAACAGGGGCGGAAGGTGACACGAACGGAACTAAACTCGTTGATTTTGCAGCGTGGGAAAAAGGCCCGTTAGAAGGAAAAGATTATTACGCTAACAAGCATGAATTTCTTTATATGCTGGCCAATTCAACTGATACCAACCGAAATGAAATTCGATGGGGATTGGCCAAATTTTATCTGGCCAATGGCCGCAGCAGAGAAGCTTTCGGTGTCTTGAATGTGATGCTGGATGAAAAACCCAGACTTATTGATAATCCTGAATTCAGAACAGTTCTTGCCGTGAGCAATATAAAGATGCGCCGTTATGAAGAGGGGGCAAAGCTGTTGGTTCATAAGGCACTTTTGGCAGAGGAGGATGCTTTTTTATGGCGTGCTGTGGCAAATAGTGCCTTGGGCCACCATGAACAGGCGTTTAAAGATTATAAAAAAGGATCAGACAGTCTTGCGCAACAAGACCCTAAAAGCCAGATTGATTTTTTATTCGCGGCAATTCGTTCGGCTTATGTTGTTGCAGATAAGAGTTTCATAGAGTTTAGCCTGTCATTCTTGAGAAATTTACCTCTTACGGCGGCACAATATACGGAAGTGGATTATTGGCAAGCGCTTCTGGCGCGGGATAACGGCGATATTCTGCAAGCTGAAGAGATGCTGCGGGGGCTTGTTAAGGCCGGCGTTAGGGAAACGGCATCATGGGCAACGCTGGATCTCATTAATATGGATTTTGAAGCCAAGAAAATTGATAGTATCGAGGCGATTGATCAGCTGGAAAAATTGCGGTTTTCCTGGCGGGGGGATGATTTTGAACTAGGATTGCTGTCTAGGCTTGGTGAACTTTATGTTGAACAAAATGATTTCAATACCGGCCTTCAAACCCTAAGGCTCGCGGTTACTTTTTTTGAAGGGTCACCTAAAACAGCGGCCTTAACCCATCAAATGAACCAAATATATAGTGATTTATTTCTGAAGGGCGGCGCGGCGGTCATGAACCCGATAAAGGCCGTGGCGCTTTATTCTGAGTTTCGGGAGCTTATTCCCTTAGGCAATGACGGGGACAATATGACCCGAAGGCTTGCGGACAGGCTGGTGTCATTGGATCTGCTTGAAGAGGCGGCGGCCTTATTGAATCATCAGGTAAGATTTCGCCTTAAAGGCGGCGCGCAATCGGTTGTTGCGGAACGTTTGGCCATGATTTACATGCTGGATTCAAAACCGGATATGGCCATGGGGATTCTAAGAGCAACCCGGGATTCACAAATTCCGGATGATATTATACTGCGCCGGAACATGATCGAAGCCCGGGCCTTGATAGAGCTGGGCCGATATGAAGAAGCCGAAGTTATGCTCGAAGAATATAAAACCGGGGAAGCCGACAGCTTACGCGCCGATATATATTGGAAATCTGAAAATTGGGGCAAATATATCAGCCACGGTAATCAAATGCTGGGTAATCGGTATCAGGATGACACGCAGCTTAGCCCGCAAGAAAGACTTGCTGTTTTACGCCTGTCGGTAGCCTATGTTATAAATAACGATAAAGAGGGCGTGAAAGCGCTCCGTAATAAATATAAAGTTCATATGGACAATGGTCTTTACGGCGATACCTTTGAAGTGATCACGGCGGAAAAACAACTGGCGGATATTGATGTGCGCCGTCTGACAAAATCCATTGCAAGTGTCGCAAAACTGGAAAGTTTCATGGAATCCTATAAGGCTGAATTCACAAAAGATATTGCCCAGAATTAAAGGGTGAATTTCAACATAGAATTTCTTGCCGCATAAATTTACGGCCCCATATTGTTTTTTACGGGCCTGCACTATCCAGAGAGAGGGCCCTGATGGAAACTTTGAATCAGGCTGCCGGCCACAAGATGCCATCCGTCAACCAAGACAAAGAATATAAGCTTGAAGGGCAGTGAAATCATTACGGGCGGTAACATCATCATCCCCATGGACATCAATATGGAGGCCACAACAAGGTCAATGATGATGAAAGGTACAAATAGCAAAAAACCAATTTCAAAGGCGCGCCTTAGCTCGCTGATGATAAAGGCCGGCACCAAAATCTGAAATGGTGTATCAGCCTTCGTTGCAGGCGGCGGCGTTTCCGATAAATCCAGAAACAACAAGAGATCTTTTTCCCGGACGTGCTTCATCATAAAGTCGTGAAATGGTGCCGTCGTCCTGTCAAAAGCGTCTTCTTCAGAAATCTGTTCTGCCACCAAGGGAGCTATACCGTTGTCATAGGCCTCTTTCATTGTTGGGGCCATGATGAATGCCGTCATAAAAAGCGCCAGACTAACCAGCACCACATTGGGCGGCGTCTGCTGGGTTCCCATTGCGCTTCTGAGTAGGGAAAATACAATAACGATACGGGTGAATGAGGTGACAACGATGATAATGGCCGGCGCGAGGCTCAAAACAGTCATCAGCATTAACAGCTGTACAATACGGCCAGAAAGGGCGCCTTCCTCTCCCATATTCAGAGAGAATTCCTGTCCAAGAGCCGCGGGGCTGCTGATGAGGAAAATCAGAAAAAAACTGCTTAAAGATGTGGCAAATAAGCCCAGAGTTATTTTATGTTGGGTTATTTTATATTTTTTGATAAATTTTATCATAAATTTTCAGTTCTGTTCCCAGTTTTATTTGACATATAACCTGTTGTTTTATGAAAGCCTCTTTGAATATTCTGTTCAATGACAATATCCCGGTCCAGCCCGAGCATAATAAGATGTTCAACATCATCTCTGCGGATGATCATGAGTTTCCTTCGGGCATCTATGGGTAAAATTTCAACGATATTAAGGCGTTTGTCCTGGGTCTTTGCAGACCCCGTTGTCACGCGAGCCATCAAACCCAATTTTTTGGCACCGTAAGCAATGATCAAAATCAAAGCGAGGACAAACATCAAGGCGAGGATATATTGGAAATATGCACTTACTTCCATGCTGGCGGCTTTCTGATAATGGTATCTTCCTTTGGTGCGTCGTTATTTATATCCTGATTTTCTTTAAGGCGAATATTTTCATTATATAGATGGCTTAATATTTCCGAAACAGGCTGTAATGCCTTGAGCGGAATATGGCTGTCCACATCAAAGGTGGATAGAATTTCCACCAATTCTTCATCTGTTCTGACTTTCACATCATTTTCAAACGCAATTTTTAGAATTTTTTCAGCATTCTTGCCCGTACCGATGGCTGTGATTCGCGGAACATCCGTGCGTTCGCCATCCCCCTTGAGGGCAACGGCTTTTTGCGTGATTGAGGCGGTTTCTTCGTTCATTGCCATCTGATGTTAAATAATCCGGTTAAGTATGAAATCTTCAAATATGATAATAGCCATAGCTATCCCATAATGTCAGCAAAATTTTAAGCTGTTGAATTTATTTATGTAATAAGGAATATTGTATATTATCCTATAATATTAACAAAATGTTAATTTTCCATCTCCACAATAGAAGAAATATGGTGTATGGTTAAAATTAGTATGTATTTTAATAAAACTTTAGCCTACTAATAACTTTAGCCTGTATCTATATGGTATATGATATTTAGGATAAAATAAAATGGACCTGAAATCTATTTCACTTTTCAGTTCTTTAAGTCAGAAAATGGACTGGCTCACAGAACGACAAAAGGTCCTGGCACAGAATATTGCCAACGCCAATACTCCGGGTTATACCCCCAGGGATCTGAAGAAAATCAGTTTCAAGGCACAGTTGGACCAAACAAATGCAACCGGTGGATTGTCTATGCAAACATCGGAGCGAGGACATATGTCTGGCGCCCGCGCGTCTGCTGGTCGATTTGAAATCAAGGAGCAGGACTCCCATATCGCCATGAAAGCCCCAGATGGGAACGCTGTTGTTCTTGAAGACGAACTGATTAAAATGGCTAATACACAGATGGAATATGCCACAGCGATTAATTTATACCGTAAGCATTCCAGCATGTTAAAATTGGCCCTTGGCAAAAGAAGTTAACCCTAAAAGATAATAGCGAGAAGGTGTGGTTTAAATGGAACTATCTAAAGCAATGATGATTTCAGCAGCGGGTATGAAGGCGCAAGGCACACGTATGCGCGTGATTGCCGAGAATATAGCGAATGCCAAATCTGCTGCCTTATCGCCGGATTCTGATCCTTACCGGCGTAAAGTCGTCACCTTTAGTAACGAGGTGGATAGGGAGCTTGGGTTTTCCAGGGTGAAAGTAAATAAGGTCACTCATGATCAATCTGATTTTGGGATGCAGTTTCAGCCGGGTCATCCTGCGGCTGATGAAAATGGCTATATCAAGACCCCGAATGTGAATGGCCTCATAGAAGCCATGGACATGAAGCAATCGCAGAGGTCTTATGAGGCGAACCTTAATTCTATCGAAGTATCAAAGAAAATGATGATGCGTACCCTCGATTTATTGAGGTAAAGTGACCTGTTGAGGCCAGAATCTGGTTAGTTTTTGGGGCAAAAATGAATGGGAATTAAAAAATGAATATTAAAGCCATGGATGCTGCAAACGCTTATGCGAATGCTTTAAAGGGTCAGCCTGTTGGCAGTGGCGCGGATAAAATCGAGGGCATTTCCGGTATTAGTGCCTTGCGCGGTGAGGGGGCCGGGTCTTTTTCAGAAATATTGAAAGCCACGATCGGCAATACGGCAGGTGCCGTGAATGCCAGTGAAAACACAGCTATTAAGGCGATAAATGGTAATATGGATCTTGTGGATGTGGCAACATCCGTGCAAAATGCTGAAATCGTTCTTGAAACGGTGGTCGCTGTTCGGGACAAGGTGATTTCTGCTTATCAGGATATTATTAAGATGCCAATCTAACGAGGGAATTTGACTAACGATGGAATAAGGGTGATGTTCCTCATTGTATTTCAGTTCTATATATTTCCCATAGTATCACAGAAAGATTAGGCCATGAACGGGGCGGACGTAATAGAAATTGCTCAGGCAAGTATATGGGTCTTAATCAAAGTTGCCAGCCCCGTTATGTTCGTGGCGTTAATTGTCGGGCTCAGTATTGCTTTAGTGCAGGCTTTGACGCAGGTTCAGGAAATGACCCTGACATTTGTTCCTAAAATCATGGCTATTTTTTTATCCCTACTTATGCTTTTGCCTTTCATGGGGCAAACAATATCAGACTTTATGGTACTCATTACGGAACGGATTATAGGTCTTGGCTGATCTTTTGCCCACTGAGATATTTGCATTTCTTCTCGTTTTTTCAAGGCTGGGTGCCATGTTTATGCTTTTACCGGCACTTGGTGAAACGGCCATTCCGATGCGGGTCAGGCTGGTCATGGCACTGGCCGTTACTTTTTTGATATATACGCTGGTTAGCGCATCATTGCCGGGGATCCCCGGCTCACCCCTTATGTTGGGCCTCTTGATTGTCATTGAAGTTTTTATCGGCGTTATGATTGGTACGGCAATCCGGCTTTTGCTGAGTGCGCTTCATACGGCCGGCACGATCATTGCCATGCAGACAGGCTTGGCGATGGCGATGGCTTTTGATCCCGCCCAAGGGGCCCAAAGTGCCCTGATGTCCACCTTTCTGACCCTGATGGCGGTGGTGCTGATATTCATAACGAATATGCATTATATGATGATTGCGGCCATGCTTGACAGCTATAGCCTATTTCCCGTTGGTACCGAAATCAACACAGGTGACTTTGCGGAAACCGTGATCCGCACGGTGGCGAATTCCTTTTTGATTGGCATTCAAATTGCCTCACCTTTCATCGTATATGGATTGATTTTTAATGTGGGGCTGGGCATTATTGCTCGCCTTATGCCGCAGCTTCAGGTATTCTTTATCGCTATGCCGCTGAATATCTTGATTGGGTTTGTGATTTTTGCCATTGTGATACCAGCGGGCATGATGTGGTTCTTACAGCATATGGAAAGCAGCCTTGGCGCTTTTCTTGTGTCAAGGTAGGGTGCAATGGCTGACGATCAAGATGAGTCCCAAAAAACCGAGGAACCCACCGCCAAAAAGCTGGAGGATGCCCATAAAAAGGGTGAGGTGGCCAAGAGTCAGGAGATTCGTCATTGGTTTATCCTGTTTTCCGTAACCGTTATTATTTTGATCTCTGCAAAATCGAGTATGGCAGGGATACGAGAAATTCTGGGGGGTATTTTCTCATCCTCTTATCGCGTGCAGATGGATCCAGGGAGCCTTCAGGATTTCGCGGCAGACACGTTAGGTGGTGTTTTCTCTTACATGATATTGCCGATTATTGTTATTATGATAGGGGCCGTTCTAGGGGCTGTCATCCAGCATGCTCCTGTATTGACAACAGAAAAAATAAAACCAAAATTAAATAAAATTTCGCCGCTTGCCGGATTTAAGCGGTTATTTTCTTTGCAAAATTTTGTTGAAATAACCAAATCAATCCTGAAAATCATCATAGTCGGCTGCGTTGTTGTGTTGTTGGTATGGCCGGAGCGCGATCGTCTTGAGCAGATGGTATCCATGGATCCGGCAGATATGGCCGACCTGCTCTATATATTGGTGCTGCGAATTTTTGGCGGCGTGGTGGCGGTTATGGCGGTCATTGCCGGCCTTGACTTCTTGTTTCAGAAATTCGAATTTACTAAAAAAATGCGGATGACCAAGCAGGAAATAAAAGATGAGATGAAACAAACCGACGGCGATCCTCATGTGAAGGCAAGGTTGCGACAAATTCGTCTGGAACGCGCCAGAAGCCGCATGATGGCCGCCGTGCCAGAGGCGGATGTTGTGGTGACAAACCCCACTCATTTTTCCGTTGCTTTGAAATATGATCACTTAAAAATGCAAGTACCAACAGTTATTGCCAAAGGGGCAGATCATATTGCCTTGAAAATCCGCGAAGTGGCCAAAGAGAATAATATCCCCATTTTGGAGAATCCGCCCCTTGCGCGCGCCTTATTTGCCACGGTAGAGGTGGGCGAAGAAATTAATGAAACGGAATATAAAGCCGTGGCCGAAGTCGTTGGATATATTATGCGCCTGAAAAAGGGCCAGGCCGCGACGTATGTGCCGAAAGAGTAATGAAATTCTTGAGTGAAAAACATATAAAAACAAAAGGGTAATTCTGCCCTGTTGAAAAAATTTAATAAAAGCAGAAATGATATATTGAGGACGTCCCCGTTTTGAATATAGTGGTGACAATGGATATGAAAAAATATGACGATGAATAAAACTGGCCAAGTTAACGTTATTGATTATGCTTTCCTGATGGCTATCGGGGGCATAGGAATCATGGTATCAATAGCCTGCCTCATATTCGCTGCGGCGGCCGGCTTTGTAACGGTTGGTTATTATTTGGCAGCGCTGAGCCTTGTTATCAGTGCCTTGGCCATTGGAAAAATGCTGCATAGCGGGCTTCAGGTTTCGCAAAATTCGTCCGAATCCCTTGCGGGGCCACATATAAAAAAGCCGTATGTGATGACTTCTCTAAAGGGTGAAATGGTTCATTGTAACTTGCCGTACCGCGTTTTTCTTAAAGAAAATCTAGGCAGAGAGAATCTGGGGCCGCTCGAACTTATGGATGCCGAGCAACAGAAAATAATTAAAACAACTCTTGCCGCGCTGGTGAAAGGCAGGGAAGAGCTTAGAATAGTTCCGCTTATCTCAGAAGAAGGTGAAAAAAAATATGCCGAGGTGGAATTGACCCGGCATAGCGACCATGAAGATTGTATCGGTTGGACGTTTTCAAACTTGACTTCGGAAGTTCAGGCCGAAGTTGATCGACATGGCGGCAAAGAATTTAATTTAGATCAATTAGGCCGCTTTTTGGATTGCAGTGACAGTGGACTTCTCGCCCTGTCCGAAGAAGGACAGGTCATATATGGCAATGATATTCTGCTTCACTGGTTGACAGGGCAATCGGCAAAGGATTTGCAATTACCGCGTCCTTTTACGGATTTTTGCTCTGTTGTTCCGTCACAGCTAAATGGGCAGGCACAAGTGAAGACACTGTCTGGGGAAGAAGTTTTGCTGGAATTTTTGCCCGTTGAGGCCATATTGGGGGATTATAAGAAACAAGACCTTAGGCATACGGACTTTACAGGCAATATTAAGGACAAAATAGGCGCAATATATCAGGTATTTTCCTGCCAGGCCGAAGCAATTGCAAAAGAGGCTGGAGCCGAGAATATTAATATTGATAAATTCTTCCGAGAATCCCCGATTGGTATTGCCATTGTTACAGAACAGGGTGATGTTTTAGAAAGAAATAGTGTTTTTCGCGAATATATTCAGGAATTAGATATTAAAAATACTCGCAGTCTGAAACATATAATTGATCCGGATGAATATAAAGAATTTTATGACAATATAAAAACAACTCTAAGCACGGGACATGCCAGCTCGTTTGTAGATATCGGCTTTCAGGGTAAGGGCGAAAAACATGGTCAGATTTATATTACCCGTCTCCATAAATTTGATGATCATGACAAAGTTGTTATCCTGTATTTGATTGATACAACGGAACAGAAAAATCTGGAGTTGCAATTTGCTCAATCCCAGAAAATGCAGGCCGTGGGCCAGCTCGCAGGGGGGATTGCCCATGACTTTAATAATTTGCTCACGGCAATCATTGGGTTCAGTGATTTGCTTCTTGTACGTCATGGGCCGGGCGATCAGTCTTTTTCGGATATTATTCAGGTTAAGCAAAATGCCAATCGTGCGGCAAATCTCGTGCGGCAGCTACTCGCCTTCTCACGGCAGCAAACATTACGGCCCAAGGTACTTATCATTACCGATGTTCTGGCGGAACTCGCCAACCTGCTTCGGCGGCTGATTGGGGATAATATCACGTTGGAAATGACCCATGGCCGCAAGCTCGGGCATGTTAAGGTGGATCAGGGGCAAATGGAACAGGTGATCATTAATCTATGTGTGAACGCCCGTGATTCTATGAATGATAAGGGCAAAATTTCCATTCGAACGCGAAATATTCATTTAAAGGAATCAAAAACCTTAAATAAGCGTTATCAGGTCATGCCGCCCAATGAATATATACTTCTGGAGGTGGAAGATACGGGCTGCGGCATTCCCAAGGAACATATGGGTAAAATTTTTGAGCCGTTTTTCAGTACAAAAGAAGTGGGCAAGGGCACCGGCCTTGGCCTGTCAACAGTTTACGGCATTGTCAAGCAGACCGGCGGGTTTGTTTTTCCCACCAGTGAGATCGATAAAGGGACAATCTTCAGCATTTATTTGCCTGTTCATCAGGAAAGCCCAAAAGATGAAGTGGAAGTTAAAGAGGTTATTGAAGAAAAGGCGACAGTGGATCTTACGGGCAAAGGAACGATATTGCTGGTAGAAGATGAGGATGCCGTCAGAATGTTCGCCTCCAGAGCGCTTAAAAACAAGGGCTATAATGTCTATGAAGCCAACAGCGGAGAGGCGGCGTTGGTTCTGTTTGAAAAGATTGAAAGTGAGCTTGATTTACTGATTAGCGATGTGGTGATGCCGATTATGGATGGCCCAACATTGGTCCGAAAAATTCGCGAAACCAATCGGAAATTAAAAGTAATTTTCATCTCTGGATATGCTGAGGATGCCTTTGAAAAGACCCCCGGCGAAGATGATTTTCACTTTTTACCAAAACCCTTCAGCCTCAAGCAATTAGCAGAGCAGGTAAAAGATGTTCTTGATAGTGTTTGATTCATATGAATCAGGCCATTATCAGGAGGGCTAGTCGTGCTATTTAAAATAAATATATGAGAACATAGAGAGTTCAAATTTAGTATTATCGTTATATAACAGTAAGTTAAAAATGTTCTTGCTAAAAAGAACAAAATGTGTACATTTGTCTGTGATTGAAACCTTCAACTGACTATGGGATATAGAGGAGACAAATAATGTCAGCAGCACAATTAAAACTCGTGGGACAGGGAAAAATGGATAAACAAAAGGCATTAGACGCCGCATTAAGCCAAATTGAAAGAGCCTTTGGTAAAGGCTCCATTATGAAGCTTGGCAAGGGCGCCGCGATGGAGATAGAGGCCGTTTCAACGGGTTCTCTCGGGCTCGATATTGCGCTTGGTATCGGCGGCTTGCCAAAGGGGCGTGTGGTTGAAATCTATGGGCCGGAAAGTTCAGGAAAAACCACATTGGCCCTTCATGTGGCCGCAGAAGTTCAGCGCGAAGGCGGCGTGGCAGCATTTATTGATGCGGAACATGCCCTTGATCCGGTATATGCGACAGCTTTGGGAATTGACATTGATGAACTTTTGATTTCACAGCCTGATACGGGGGAACAAGCCCTTGAAATCACGGATACGCTGGTTCGATCTGGTGCTGTGGATGTGCTGATCATAGATAGTGTGGCGGCGCTGACGCCGCGCGCGGAACTCGAAGGTGAAATGGGAGATACCCATGTGGGATTGCAGGCGCGCCTGATGTCTCAAGCTCTTCGCAAGCTTACGGCCTCAATTTCCAAATCAAAATGTATGGTCATTTTTATCAATCAAATTCGTATGAAAATCGGGGTTATGTACGGCAGTCCTGAAACCACGTCTGGAGGCAACGCGTTGAAATTTTATTCTTCCGTCCGGTTGGATATTCGCCGTATTGGGGCCATCAAGGAAAAAGAAGAAATTGTGGGCAACCAAACCCGTGTGAAAGTCGTTAAGAATAAAGTTGCGCCGCCGTTTAAAATGGTTGAATTCGATATTATGTATGGCCGGGGCATCTCCAAAAATGGGGAACTTATTGATCTTGGCGTGAAAGCTGGCGTGGTAGAAAAATCTGGCTCCTGGTATTCTTATGATAGCCAACGGATTGGTCAGGGCCGTGAAAATTCTAAGCGTTTCCTGCAGGAAAACCCGGAATTAGCCGCAAAACTTGAAAATCAAATTCGCAAGAATGAAGGCGTTTTGGATGAGGTGATGTTGAAAGAAGGTATTAGCCGCCCCAAAGATGGTGAGGATAACGACAGTTGATTCGATAACTTATATAATTTTATAACTTAATAACCCAACTGCCCAACTATGAATGGACGCTTTGCAAAGCGTCCATTTTTTTATTTGCGCATATGACGCGGGGGAACTATTTTTATAATAGATTGCCCCTGACCCTAGACAGGGGCAGGTGCAACCGCTAAAACTTTAGAGTTAAAGGACATAATTGTCTTATGTGGATTGGAAAGGGTATGGGTAAATGAAGGGTACGAATGAAATCCGAAAGATTTTTTTGGATTATTTTGCAGGGCAGGGGCATGAGATCGTAGCAAGTGGGCCGCTCGTGCCTCATAATGACCCGACGCTTATGTTTACCAATGCGGGTATGGTACCGTTTAAAAATGTTTTTATTGGTACGGAAACACGTGCCATTAAAAAAGCCGCCTCCAGCCAGAAATGCGTTCGGGCAGGGGGGAAACATAATGACCTTGATAATGTCGGATATACCGCGCGTCATCACACTTTTTTTGAAATGCTCGGTAATTTCTCTTTTGGGGATTATTTTAAAGAAAAAGCCATTTATCACGCATGGACATTATTGACCAAGGAATATGGCATAGATCCTGCGCGTTTGATCGTGACGGTCTATCACGATGATGATGAGGCCTATGACCTGTGGAAGAAAATCTCAGGCCTTGCGGATGACCGGATTATTCGCATTGCCACATCTGATAATTTCTGGGCCATGGGGGATACGGGGCCATGCGGGCCTTGTTCTGAAATTTTTTACGATCACGGCGACCATATTCCGGGCGGCTTACCCGGCAGTTCTGATGAGGACGGCGATAGGTTTGTTGAAATCTGGAATTTGGTTTTTATGCAATATGATCAGCAGGCGGACGGCACGCGTATACAATTGCCAAAACCCTGCATAGATACGGGTATGGGGCTTGAGCGAATTGTCGCGGTATTGCAAGGCACACATGATAATTATGAAACGGATCTATTTAAGACATTGATAGAGGCCTCCGCGAAATATAGCGGTGTGGAGGCATATGGCGATAAAAATATCTCTCATAGGGTTATTGCGGATCACTTGCGGTCTGCCTGCTTTTTGATTGCTGACGGTGTATTGCCGTCTAATGAAGGCCGGGGTTATGTCTTGCGGCGGATTATGCGGCGCGCCATGCGCCATGCCCATCTTTTGGGATGCAAAGAGCCATTGATGTATCTACTGGTGCCAACGTTACTGCAAGAAATGGGACAGGCCTTTCCTGAATTACTCAGAGCGAATGCCCTGATTACGGAAACGCTGAAGCTCGAAGAATTACGGTTCAAAAAAACGCTTGAACGGGGACTTAAGCTTTTGGAGAATGAGGTAAAAAAAATACCTGAAAATGGCATGCTTGCCGGCGACGTGGCCTTTCGGCTATATGATACTTATGGTTTTCCCCTTGATTTGACACAGGATGTGCTTCGGGCGCAAAGTCTGTCTGTTGATGAGGATGGCTTTAAGGTTGCCATGGAAAAACAAAAATCAGAGGCCCGCGCCGCCTGGAAAGGCTCTGGCAGTGAAGCGACGGAGGCTATCTGGTTTGACGCCTTGGATGTTCATGGCGCTACGGAATTTTTAGGCTATGGGACAACAAGGGTAGAGGGAAAAATCCTTCTGATTCTGAAAGGTGGCAAAGCGCAAGATACAGCGGCTGAAGGTGATGAGGTTGCAATTTTGACCAATCAGACACCCTTTTACGGCGAGTCCGGCGGCCAGATGGGTGATGTGGGCACGATTGTGAATATGACGAGCGGGGCGACGGCAACGATCACTGATACGGTTAAGAAACTGGGCAAATTACATGTCCATATGGCAACAGTCACCAAGGGAAAATTTTCTTCTTCCGATATTATCCATATGAATGTGGATAGCATAGAACGTGATCATGTGCGGGCTAATCATTCCGCAACGCATCTTCTTCATGCGGCACTGCGTAAATATTTGGGTGATCATGTAACCCAAAAAGGTTCAATGGTTTCTGCCGATCGTCTGCGGTTTGATTTCAGCCACAATAAGGCGCTGACGTCAGCCGAGAAAGTCTTGATTGAGAAACAGGTTAACCAGATCATCCGGCAAAATAGCCCTGTGGGAACCAAGCTTATGACGCCGGACGAGGCGATAGACGCAGGGGCCATGGCATTATTCGGCGAGAAATATAGTGATGAGGTTCGGGTCGTATCCATGGGTCATGAAGATCAGGAAGACCAGAATTATTCTGTGGAACTTTGCGGCGGGACGCATGTGGGGCAAACCGGTGATATTGGTCTATTCAAGATTATCTCGGAGGGGGCCGTGGCCTCGGGCGTACGGCGTATAGAAGCCATAACCGGGGAAGCCGCAGGCGATTATGTGACGGAACAGGAAAATTATTTAAATCAAGCCGTTGCCCTATTGAAAACAACGCCGGTGCAATTACCGGAACGGCTCATGGCCTTGCTTGAAGAGCGTAAGGCGGCAGAAAAGGCAAATACGGAA
>JAJRQU010000071.1 GCA_024280095.1 Alphaproteobacteria bacterium
ACTTTGATAAAGCCGGTTTCAGGATCCACGGTAACTTCGACAATGAAGGCGGTAAAGCTGTAGCTTGGGCTGAGGCCCGCGCCGGCACCTTTAAATTTTCCGCCTAATTTGGGCGCGCGGTATGTGCCGCTGGTTTGCAGAATGCCGCCGACTTCAAGCGCCTTTGCCACGGCGTCAAGATAGGTCACGCTGGCGTTATGTTTTTCTGATCGGATCAGGCCGTCCTCAATGATAAAACCATCGGCATAATCCGGATTAGCCCCAAGAAAGCCTTGCTCAAAATCAGGCTTGCGGCCGCCTTGACGGAAAAAATTATCGGGGGCGTCCGGCTTGTCATATTTCGACGGAATCATTTCGAGCAATTCACAGGCCGCCTCAATGAGAATGCGCCGCATTCGAATGGCCGCATTGCGGCTGGCATTCCCCGCCATGAAGGTCACGCGGGAACTGTAACTGCCAAGGTCGACGGGGGTTGTTCTTGTATCGGCGCTGATGATTTTGATATTTTCCAAAGGCTGGCCCAGGACTTCGGCGGCCATCTGGGCCAACATGGTATCGCTGCCCTGTCCAATGTCTGCCGCGCCGGAATAGACCGTCACGCCGCCGTCATAATCTATGGTCATACGCACGGTAGAGGCGGGAAGCTTGTTCCAGTGAATGGGCAAAGCACTGCCGGATATAAAGAAACCACAAGCCACCCCAATGCCCTTGCCAAACGGCAACTTGCCATGCTTTTCTTTCCATTTGGTGCGTTTAATCGCTTCTGTTAATCCATTATGTAAACCAACAGAGGTGACGCGGAATTCATTGGTGGTGAGGGTATTTTCCTTATGAATCATGTTAAGGCGGGTTTCTGCGGGATCAATGTCCAGCTCTGCGCAGGCCATATCCAGCAAAACTTCACTGGCAAAGCGCGGATTAACGCCGCCGTGGCCGCGCATGGCACCGCACATGGGCTTGTTGGTATATAAACGCTGCACATGAAAGCGGAAATTGGGCAGTTTATAAGGCCCTTGCAACAGAACGCCGTTGTAATAAGTGGTGACAATACCAAAGCTGCCATAGGCGCCGCCGTCGATTAAGGTATCAAGGTCAATGGCCGTGATGCCTTTTTTGCGGCTATAGCCCAGTTTCATGGTCAGGTCGGTTTGATGCCGTCCGTGGTGGCTGAAGAATACTTCTTCGCGGTCGAATTTAATCTTTACATTGCGCCCTAAATCAAGGGCGAATTTCGCAGCGATCATTTCATGGGGGAAGGGATCACTCTTTCCGCCAAACCCACCGCCCAGATGGGGTTTTATCACGCGGATATTATGTTCTGGTATCTCCAATACTTCGGCCATGGCCATATGCAGATAATGGGGTACCTGCGTCGCGGAATAAACGGTAATATTTCCTTTATTATCTATTTGAACCTGCGTGGCATGGGGTTCGGTAAAGCCATGATTGATCGAGGCAAAACGAAAGCGTTTTTTGACCACCACATCGGCGTCATCGAAACCTTGATCCAAATTGCCAAATTCCTGCAATATTTCTTTATGCAGGTTATTTTTCTTGTTTAATTCGGGGTGCAGGGGGCGATCCGTGGATTTTAAGGCCTCTTTACTGTTAAAGACGCCTTCGGTTATGTCATAATCAACCTTGATCAGCCGCAGGGCATGGGCGGCAATTTCAGCGGTTTCAGCCGCCACAGCCGCCACAGGTTCACCCATATAACGCACCATATCACGGGCAATGGCAGGTTCGTCCTTGCTGATGCTCAACACCCCAAAGCTATTCTTGAAATCAGCGCCCGTTAAAACGCCTTTAACGCCGCTCAGGGCCAATGCCGCCGAGGTGTCCAGAGACAGAATATTCGCGCTGGGGTAGGGGGCGCGCAGAATTTTTATGATCAGCGGATTATGCAGCCGAATATCATCGGTATAAAGCGCTTGCCCCATCACTTTCGCGCGGGAATCAATGAGCGGAACCGGCTTGCCAATGACCTTATAGCCTTTATCCGGATAATCGTTGACCCCATTTGCCATTTTATGATCCGTCATGGGCTGCCCTTCTCATTTTTGAGGCGGCAAGATGCATGGCTTTTTCAATGCTGTTATAGCCCGTACAGCGGCAGACGGTGGCGGATATACATTCCTTGACCTCATCATCGCCGGGATTGTTGTTTTTTGCCAACATATGAACGCCGTTAATAACCATGGCGGGCGTGCAAAAACCACATTGAATTGCGCCCATCTCTATCATCGCCTCTTGCACGGGGTGAAGCTCATTACCCTTTGCGATGCCTTCGATGGTGGTGATGGCGGCCCCTTCGGCTTCCAGGGCCGGCAGGAGGCAGGACAGCATGGGCTTGCCGTCAACCATAACGCTGCAACAGCCGCATGCGCCTTTATCACAGCCATTCTTTGTGCCGGTTAAATTCAGTTCTTCGCGCAAGAAATCCAGTAATGTCATGGACGATGAAACCGCCTTGGTATGTTCCCGTCCATTTATGGTTAATTTCAGTAATTTCATTTTCATCCTTTACAAAGATAAAAGCCCGCAGCTTTTCCCGCCGTCCACATGTAAAATCTGCCCGTTGATAAAGGCGGCATCACCAGAGGACAGAAAAGCAACGGCGGCGGCAATATCATCAACCGACCCCATTTTGCCCGTCGGCTGCATGCGCAGCAATCTGGCGAGCGCCTCTTCAGGCATACTTTTCGTCATGGGCGTTTCGATCAGGCCGGGGGCAACCGCATTGACATTAATTTGAAATCTGGCAAGTTCCAGCGCCAACGTGCGGGTTAAGCTGACCAGCCCGCCTTTGCTGGCAGAATAATTAGCCTGCCCGATATTGCCAAGCCAGGAGCGGGAAACAATATTGACAATCTTGCCGCTATTCTGGGCCTTCATGGTATCAAAGACCGCCTGACAACAGAGGAACGGCCCTTTCAGGTTCACATCCATGACCTTGTCCCAGTCATCCTCGCTGAGGCGGCTCAGAAAACCATCGCGAAT
>JAJRQU010000072.1 GCA_024280095.1 Alphaproteobacteria bacterium
GCGGCTTCACAGGGTGATATATGTGATTGCGCCATTGGCGGTGATCCATAATTTCATGATGGTCAAGGCGGATCTTTTTGTGCCGTTCATCCATCTGACAATCTTGATTCTATTGCTGGGATACAGGCTTGCTCCCAAGCTGGGTTTTTCCTATACTCGCGGCTAAATGATCGTTTAACGCCTAAGGAAAACACCATGGACTATACTTCATTCACCCTTAAAATTACCGACCATATTGCGAAGATCACCTTGAGTAATCCGCAAAAGGCCAATGCTCTGGGCGAAGATTTCTGGACTGAATTTGCTCAGGTGTTTGAGCATATCAATGACGACCCGGATGTTCGGGTGGTGGTGATTGCCTCCACGGGCAAGCATTTTACCTCAGGCATTGATCTTGGCTATTTGCAATCCACCATGCCTTCGCCGGATGTGGACCCGGCCCGCGCCATGGATAAGCTGCGCCGGCATGTGAAATTTCTGCAGGCACCATTTGTTGCTATTGATAAATGCCGGGTTCCTGTCTTGGCGGCCATTCAAGGGGGCTGTTTCGGCGCGGGTGTTGATCTGGTGTCGGCCTGTGATATTCGTTATGTGAGCGCGGATGCGTTTTTCATCATTCAGGAAATCAATATCGGCATGGTGGCCGACCTTGGCACCCTGCAACGTATGCCCCGCCAGATCCCCGATGGCCTGATGCGGGAATTGGCCTATACGGGGCGCAAATATCTGGCGGATGAGGCGTTTAATACCGGTTATGTCACCCATGTGGCCCCCGATCATGACACGCTTTTGGCCCATGTCATGACCATTGCCGGGCAAATCGCCGCCCAGTCCCCCTTGGCCATATCCGGCAGCAAGGAAATGCTCAATCACACGCGAGATCATGCTGTGGCCGCTGGTCTGGATTATATTGCATCGTGGAATGCGGGCATGCTATCTCTGCCCGATGTAGTCAAAGGCGCAACAGCGGCCCTAACCAGAGGCAAGGCTGAGTTTGATGATCTGTTATGATCATATAATGTTTTTATAAATGATAAAGAAAGGGAAGAGAAAATTATGGAACTTGTGACAATTGTCATCGCATTCGCTTTTTCTTTAGTTTCTTCCCGTCCTTGATCCTCGTGCTTGGTGGTTTGTTAAGCGCTGTATTTTACCCGGCGCCGGGCAATTGTCAAGCCCATCAGACCAAGCCCGAGCAGGGCTAATGCGGCGGGTTCTGAAACGCTTACCGCAACGCTAGAGAATGTCTGGCCGTCATTGACACTGACCCGCAGGCTATTGGCACCAGAGCAACAGCTTTCAAAACCAAGCAGTTGAAAACTTCCCATGCCGGGGCCGTCAAGGGTAAAGCTCAGGACATCGGCGTTGTTCCAGCTATTGCCCCACCAGATGTCATCGGTTCGGATAATATCGCCGCCGGCCGCCCCCATAATAATGCCGCCAAGGCCCCAGTCCGCGCCCAACTGGAATAAGGCCATGCCATTACCCAGAGAATAATTGACGGTATATAATGTGGCCAGATCATCTTGGGGATTTGTGCCGCAATTCTGTTTGCCGCCAATGCCGGTGAAGTCCTCGACATTTACCGTGCATATTGCCGTACCATTGTTAAATCTTGCCAGCAGGCTGGCGGCTGTATCGCCGCCATTCACGCGGATATTGTCCGTGCTGCGCACTTCCATGGTAATGCTGCTGAATGTGATGGGGATGGCATGGGATGGTAAGGTCATTATTAAACCAAACAGGCCGATGGCAGCGGTAATTATTTTTCCAGATGATTTTACGGGCATATTCCTAAATCCTTGTATTTCCAGTAATGAAAATAACATCTGGCAATGAATATATCGTTACATCTGAAGGGTTTTCCAAGACGGCCCCAATAATGAAAATGGGCAGAAAACAACAGTTTTTTGTTATGAAATTATGATTTATTGTTAAAATTGTAAGAATTCCGGATAATTTGTCCTGAAATGGTGCGGTCTTGTATCCGTCAAGCTTTTTGCCTAAGATAATTAAGGACTGTTTATGTTGTAAGGAAAAGATCAGCCATGTATGTGATCCTGATAAAGATTGGCCGTTTTTTTAAGAATTTAAGCCCCGTTGTGACGGCGACGGTGGCGTTTCTGTTGGCGATTTCCTATTTGGCCCTGACGATGCTGGGAGTGAACGAACAATATGATCTCTATTACAAAATTCTGACGATTGTGCCGGCGGTCTCCTTTCTTGTCTGGGCGGCGGCAAAATTTCTTACCCGGCGCAGCCAGCTAAAAAACAGGGACTTCAGATATGTCACAAAATTATTTCGCACCCCGGAACAATTCGCCCGGATTTTTGACCAAGCCATTGATATTGGCAAGGGCCGCCTGAAGTTGTTGAAAAAGCTTGAGGAAAGGCAAAATTACAAATGGCCGGAAAGTGCACGGGATATGGAAAGGGTCAGCTCTATCAACGCGGCAGCCTTCCGGGGAACGCCGTGGGCCGGCGGCGCGGACGAAAAACTGGCCCGAAATCTGGCCATGTGGCGTAAAAACCCGCGTTCTTTCCTGATGATACTGGATGATAACCAGCCAGAGAATCAGCCAGAGAACCAGCCAGAGAATCAGCCAGAAAATCAACCAGAAAATAAACCGGTGTTTTTCTCTCATATCCTGCCCCTGTCCGACCATGGGTATCATCATTATTTCGAAACCGCCGAATCAGGTGATAATGAATTTGACCCGGGCTGGATGGCAGAGGCCGGGCAGCCCCTGAAGGGCCTGTTGCTTTTTACCATAGCCCGCGACCCGGATCACGAGACGGCTGACAAAGGCCAGTCGGAAAAACAGCTGCCCAATTATCTTTATGCGGTGGCCTATCATATTCAGGCCATATTGGATCATTATCCCGACCAGAAATATACCACTCTGTATTTTCAGAACAGCGAGAAGAAATTCAAACGTCTGGCAGGATTGTCCGGCTTTAAACAGTCACGCCTTGTCACCCATGACGAAGAAACCGTCTATGTGGTCAGCGTGGATAACTGTCTTTGCGAAAAATAAGAATCACTTAACGCGGATGTGAATTGTTATAAACATCCATCAGATAAGCGGTATCCACTTCGGTATAATGCTGGGTTGTGGCGAGGGAGGCATGGCCGAGCAATTCCTGTATGGTGCGTAAATCCCCGCCGGCGGTCAGCAAATGAGTGGCAAAACTATGGCGCAGGGCATGGGGGGTGGCCGACGGCGGCAGGCCCAGCATTTCCCGGACTTTTTGCATGGCGAGCTGGATCATCCGGGCATTTAATCTCTTGCCCTGAACCCCAATAAACAGCGGCCCCTTCATGGGCAGGTTATGGGGGCAGCTTTCCAGATAAGTCTCAATGGCGGCCCGCACCACGGGCAAGATCGGTACCAGCCTTTCTTTGTTGCGTTTGCCCATAACCCGCAGCATATCCCCGCTGGGCAAATCGGCCCTGTTCAAATTCAGGGCTTCTGATATGCGCAGGCCACCGCCATACAAAAGCGTCAGGACAGCAATGTCGCGGTCTCCGATCCATGTCTCAGCCGCAAAATCCGCCACATCAATCAGGCTTTTCCTTGCCGCCTCTTCATCCAGTGGCCGGGGCAGGCGGCGCGGCAATTTTGGCGAGTTGACCGCATTAATGGCATCATTGCTCAAGATATCATTACGCCGCAGAAACTTAAAAAACGCCCGAATAGCGCTGAGCGTTCTTGCCACAGAGGCCGCGCTCAAACCTTGCCGCCTGCGCTGTGCCAGAAAAGACCTGAAATCAACGGGCCGCAAATCCTGAAGGTCCGCCTGTGACGGCGATTTTCCCAAATGTTGTACCAGAAAAGTAAAAAAACCGGCCACATCCCGCTGGTAAGCGTTAAACGTATGGGGCGATACGCGTTTTTCGACCTGAAGATAGTCCAGCCAGCCTTGCAGCAGGGGCAATAACGCAGGATAATAGGGCAGATTTGCTTTGCTCATGGGCTTGAGTATAGCAGGCTTGCGCCCTATGAGCCAGCTTTGGGCAGATGGTTTTTCAATTGCCCCTGAAAGGCGGCGGCAAGGAAACGGAGCAGTTCGGTGCCTTGGCCCGGCGCGAAGAAATCTTCATCACGGCTGCCAAAGGCCAGAATGCCCAGCGGATTATGGGCGGTTTCCTCAATACGAATCAGGGCCTCGGCCTTAACAAGCGGCGTGGCAGGGCCATAAATTTCCATGGCGGCTTCGACGTTCCCGCGCAAGATGGCGGCTGTTTCATGGCCCAGAAAATTGGTAATAATGTCTGATTTCAAAAGCCGGATATTGTTGTTTTCCGGCAGAGCTACAGGGCCATCATCGCAGAAACAGATAATGATGCTGTCCACCTGTAAGATCTGGGACCAGTCATTGCAGACAATATGGCATAGATGGTCATAATCTTCGGCCTCCAGCAGGCATAAAACGGCAGCATGAATGCGGGCTTGCGTGGTCATATTGCTGCGGGTGGCATGGATTATCGTGCCTTGGGTGTCATTCAATATGGCGACTTCGCGTTGAAGCCGTTCAAGCAAGATTGCCTGAAAATCCACCACATTTTCGGCCCGTTTTGACCTTGTTGGCTTCAAAAGCGTGAGGAGATCGGTGTTCAAATCGAAAAAATCCGGATTCATCATAAGATAATCCCGCACGTCATCTTCCTGTAACGCGGTTTTTTTCTTTATCGCTTTACCTATAAGGCTTTTATTCACTTTATCTGACACAACCCACATCCTCAAGATTTACAACCGCCGTGACTATAGGCCGGCAAATCTTACGAAATTATTAAACGATTGATTGACCGGTTTTTTCCCAATCGGCGACAAAAGCGGCAAGGCCATTGGCGGTCAGAGGGTGATTGAAAAGCTGGCGCAATACTTTGGGCGGCAGGGTCACCACGTCAGCGCCGATACGTGCGCTTTCGATGATATGGATGGGGTGGCGCGTGCTGGCCACCAGAATTTGTGTGTTAAATTGATAGTTATCATAAATCAGGCGAATATCTTCGATCAATTGCATGCCATCAAAGCCCACATCATCAAGGCGGCCCACAAAAGGCGAAATGAATGTTGCGCCGGCTTTGGCCGCAAGCAGGGCCTGCGCGGAGGAGAAACATAACGTGACATTGACCATTTTGCCCTGATCTGTGAAATGTTTGCAGGCGCGAAGTCCGGGGGCGGTCATGGGTACTTTCAGGGCGATATTATCCGCAATGTCATAAATGCGGGCGGCTTCGGCGATCATGCCGTCATAATCGGTGGCGGCGACTTCGGCGCTGACCGGGCCATCAATCAGGTCGCAGATTTCTTTGGTGACTTCAAAATAATCCCGTCCTGACTTTAAGATAAGGGAGGGATTGGTGGTCACGCCGTCCACAAGCCCCGTTGCGGCCATTTCGCGAATGTCATTTATTTCTGCTGTATCCAAAAAGAACTTCATGGTCTAAAAACCTCTCATGATAAAAAAATATTTTCTGAAATCAGTTTTATAATATAGTGCCTTAAAAGAA
>JAJRQU010000003.1 GCA_024280095.1 Alphaproteobacteria bacterium
AAGCCCCGAGAATTGAAACAGCATTCTCACTCGTTTGAGAATATATTTGTTTTGTAATAATATTTGGAGAAATAAAATGAAAAAGAAAATTTTAAGTACTTTGCTGGCAGGTGCCGCAGTAGCGACAATGGGTATTATGTCCGCACAGGCCGGAAATCTGGATGCCATTGCTGGCCCGGTCAAATTTAATTATAATGGCCTTGATGCTGCTCAGAACGGATATGATCCTTTTACTGCTGGTGTCTTGTGTACTGATGAGGCATCATGTAACACGGTAGCCGTGACTGATAATGCTCCCGGTGCCAATCAAGCCAATGATACATGGGGTATTACGACAATAAGCAGTATTCAGGAAGATGTTCCGCTTTTTCCAACTAACCTTTGGAATAATGGGGAGGAAGATGAAGCTTTAATTGCGTATTTCTACGGCTTTAACGACATCAGAGTTGAAGGAGATGGTGCGGGTTCAATCGATTTCTGGTCAGCGGGTGGTTATGTTGATATTTATCGTGTTGCTGACACTTTCGGTGGAACGATTGACTATACAGATCAGGCAACTGTTGAAGGCAGCTTGCTTGGGCAGTCATTGTATCTTAGACTGGAGTTTGTACCAGGCTGTAGTGCGACTATTGCGGCGGCTACTTTGTGTGGTGACTTTGATCTGGACAATCTGACCGGAAACTCTGACGGACTTGCCGTGGCAATCGACGGAAGTGCTTTAAGCAAATTCCCTGAAATATTCAGATTTGAACAATCTGTAGAGCCTTGTGGTGGATGTGCTCCCGGTACTTCATTTAATATTGTAGTTGATAGTGGTTCTGCAACAACAACAGCGCTTCCTGAGCCAGGCGCACTTGGTCTTCTTGGACTTGGTCTTGTCGGAATGGGCCTGATTGCCCGTCGCCGTAAAGCCTAAGGCAAAAGACAAAGCCTGATATCATTAATATCAGTCGCTTGAATGAATAGAGAAGGGATGGTTTTTACCATCCCTTCTTTTTTATGTGAAAAACATATTCTAATAATAGAAATGATTTCCACAATATGGAACCTTGTGATATTGTCCCCAAAATTGATTAAAGGACAGTAAGAATGACCAAATATGTAGCGCGCGGGACATTGCAGGTTGCAACAGCATTCGCAGATTTTGTGGAAAATGAAATGCTGCCCGGGCTGGATATTACCGCCGATGATTTATGGCAGGGGCTTGAGGCTCTTGTCCGTGACTTTACCCCGCGCAACATGGTTCTGCTCGACATACGGAAAGATTTGCAAAGTTCATTGGATATCTGGCAGACGGAACATGCCGGCAAATGGGACAAGATAGCCTACAAAAAATTTCTTAAAGACATTGGCTATTTGGTACCAGAAGGACAAGCCTTTCAAATCGGCACCACGGGTTCAGACTCGGAAGCCTCAAGCCTTGCTGGCCCGCAGCTTGTGGTGCCTGTGGATAATGCCCGCTATGCCGTCAATGCCGCGAATGCTCGTTGGGGCAGCCTGTTTGATGCCTTTTACGGCACAGATGTAATCCCGCAGAAAGGGGATGTGAAAGCTGGCTATGATGCCGCGCGCGGTGCCGTGGTAATTGCCCGGGCCAATGACTTTCTGGACGCGCATTTCCCTTTGAAGAATGCGTCTCATAGTCAAGTTATATCTTATGATCTGGCAGAGACAGATGGCTTAACTTCCCTCACCATGAAATTGCAAAATGGTCAAATAACCGCATTGGAAAATAAAACGCTTTTTATGGGACATCACCGTCACGGCGATGCTCTGGGCCTGTTATTCTGTCACCACGGCCTTCATATGGAAATCCTGATTGACCGCAATCATCCTGTTGGTGCCGGTAACCCATCGGGCGTATGTGATGTGATATTGGAATCGGCACTGACGGCCATCATGGATTGTGAGGATTCCGTGGCGGCGGTGGATGCCGAGGATAAAGTCAATCTCTACCGCAATTGGCTGGGATTGATGAAGGGTGACCTGACTATTAATTTTACCAAGGATAATAAGCAGATCAAGCGCCGTCTGAACCCGGATCGTTTTTATATAGATAATATGGTCAGGGAATTCAGCCTTTCAGGCCGCAGCCTGATGCTGGTGCGCAATGTGGGGCATCTGATGACTACAGACACTGTTCTGGACGGCAGTGGCATAGAGATTTTCGAGGGTATATTGGATGCCCTGATCACAAGCCTCGCCGCGCTGCATGATGTGAAGGGCAAAAGGCCATTTCGCAATAGTGATGCGGGCAGCATTTATATCGTCAAACCAAAAATGCACGGCCCCGATGAAGCCGCCTTTGCCAATGATATTTTTAATCGGGTTGAGGATATTTTAAAACTGTCCCGCCATACCATTAAAATTGGCGTTATGGACGAAGAACGCCGCACGACGTTAAATCTTAAAGAAACTATCCGGGCCGTGAAGGACAGAATATTCTTTATAAATACAGGGTTCCTTGACCGCACCGGTGATGAAATTCACACGGATATGGAAGCCGGGCCCATGGTGCGCAAGAATGCCATGAAGGATGAAGTATGGATTGAGGCCTACGAGCGCTGGAACGTGGATACGGGCCTTGCTGCCGGAATGCATGGCAAGGCGCAAATCGGCAAAGGCATGTGGGCCATGCCCTCTGAAATGCGCCAAATGTTGGATGTAAAGGGGGCGCAGATTTTGGCGGGCGCGAGCTGCGCATGGGTGCCGTCTCCCACGGCGGCGACGTTGCACGCGATCCATTATCACGAGAATGATGTGTCACAAATTCAAAGGGATCTTATTTCGCGCGCGCCCGCTTCTTTGGATGATCTGCTCAGGATTCCCTTGCTTAACGATTTACCTGTTACCGCAGAAGATATCAAAAGCGAGCTTGATAACAATGCCCAGGGGCTGCTCGGCTATGTGGTGCGCTGGATAGATCAGGGCGTTGGCTGTTCCAAAGTGCCGGATATCAATGATGTGGGCCTGATGGAAGACCGGGCCACATTACGCATTTCCAGTCAACATATGGCCAATTGGCTCCATCACGGCATATGTACGCAGGAAGAGATCATGGAAACTCTGAAACGTATGGCGACCTTGGTTGATGCGCAAAATGCCGATGATCCAAGTTACAGCCCGATGGCCCCTGATTTTAACGGTGTGGCCTTTCGGGCGGCCTGTGACCTTATTTTAAAAGGGCGAGAGCAGCCGAATGGGTATACGGAACCCATTTTGCATGCACGGCGGCGTGAGGCCAAGGCGAATAAATGAGCGATAATATCATAAAGCCAACAGCAAAAGGCCAAGTGCAATCCTTATCCCGCGCCTTTGCCCTTTTAGAGGCTGTCGCAGAATCTGTTACAGAATCTGGTACAGGTTTCGGCCTTAGCCAGCTTGCGAACCGCATGGGACTTGCCCCGTCAACCGTACACAGGCTTTTAAATGCCATGCGGCAAATGGGTTATGTGGAATGTGATCAGAATACCGGCGGGTGGTCTGTTGGCCTGAAAGCCTTTAATGTGGGTAATGCCTATCTGCGCAAGCGTGATTTTGCGTTGCAGGCGCGGCCCTTCATGAAAAAACTGGTCGCGGAACTTGGTGAAACGGTCAATATGGCCATATTGGACCGGACGAATGTTGTTTTCATTGCGCAGGTAGAATGCGCTGAAGTGATGCGTATTGCCGTCCCCATAGGAACGCGCGGCCCGCTTCATGCCTCGGCTGTTGGCAAGGTTCTTTTGTCGGCCCTGCCGGATGATGAAATTTTTGAAATTCTTGAAAATATGACATTGGCGGCCTTAACAGAAAAAACCCATGTCACAATTGAGGCCCTGATGAGGGAACTTAATGAGGTTCGTGAAACAGGCTATGCCATTGATGAGCAAGAACAAAGTTTGGGCATGCGGTGCATTGCCGCCGCCATATATGATGAATATAAT
>JAJRQU010000073.1 GCA_024280095.1 Alphaproteobacteria bacterium
AGATTGGTGCGAAACGTCTGACAGAATGTCTGTGTTTGGGCAGCCCCGCATGGGATTATCTATCGCAATTGTCATTTGATAAACCAAAAGATATAGAGGAATAGATATGATTGATTTATATACGGCAGCGACGCCCAATGGTCATAAAATTTCCATTGCGCTTGAGGAAATGGGCCTTGAATATACCCTGCACCGCATAGATTTATCCAGCGGGGAACAGAAAACCCCTGAATTTCTGGCTCTAAACCCTAACGGGCGGATTCCGGCCATTGTAGACAGAGATAATGAGAATTTGGCTATTTTTGAATCCGGCGCTATCCTTATTTATCTGGCTGAAAAAACCGGTATGCTCATGCCAGATGATGTCAGAGGCCGCATGGATGTTATGCAGTGGCTTATGTTTCAGATGAGCGGCATAGGCCCCATGCAGGGTCAGGCCCATGTGTTTTTCCGTTATTTTCCAGAAAAAATTCAAGCCGTAATCGATCGCTATCAAAATGAAACGAAGCGGCTTTATACGGTTCTGGACAGACAACTTAAAAATAAAGACTATCTGGCCGGGGCTGGCCGAGGGGAATATTCCATTGCGGATATTGCCAATTGGACATGGGTCAGGTCATATGACTGGGCCGGCGTGGATATTGATGATCTGCCCCATTTAAAGGCTTGGATCGACCGGATTGCCGCCCGCCCTGCCGCAGAAAAGGGCATAAATACGCCGCCGCCAATAGGCGGAAGTAAAACCGCAGAAGCGGGAAAGAAAATAATCGTCACATGACGTATGATCGGGAATGAACATGTCAGAATATAGTATTTTTCAGGTTGATGCCTTCACATCACAAATATTTCGCGGCAACCCTGCGGCTATTGTGCCTATGGCCGATTGGGGGGATGATAGGCTATTGCAAAATATCGCGCGGGAAAATAACCTGTCGGAAACGGCCTTCTTCACCCGGGTGGATGATGATGATGTGGATTTTCATTTGCGGTGGTTCACGCCTGTTTCGGAAGTTGATCTTTGCGGGCATGCGACATTGGCCGCCGCACATGTCTTGTTCAAGGAACTGGACTGGTATGACGATATTTTAAAATTCAGTACGCAGCAGGCCGGAACCTTGATCGTTAAGCGGTGTGAGGATGGCCGTCTGCAGCTTGATTTTCCGGCGCGGCCCGGCACAGAAATAGATATTTTTGAAGATTTAGTGCAAGCTCTTGGCGCGCGGCCGGAACGGCTTTTTCTGGCCCGTGATCATATGGCGGTTTTCGCGTCCGAGGCCGCTGTCGCCGCTGTTGCCCCGCATATGGAAAGACTGGCCGAAATAAATGACGTTGGGGTCATTGTGACGGCACCGGCGGATCATCCGGAGATTGATTTTGTTTCGCGCTTTTTTGCGCCGAAGCAAGGCATCCCGGAAGACCCTGTTACCGGTTCGGCCCATTGCAGCCTTATTCCTTATTGGGCAGAAAAGTTGGGCAAGACAAGTTTAACAGCGCGGCAAATTTCGGCCCGGGCGGGGGATTTGCAATGTCAATATCTTGCGCCGGAGGGACGGGTTCATATTGCGGGATATTCGGTAACCTATTTAAAGGGCACCATTTTTGTGTGAAGTAGGGATATTTTTATTCTTCCACAAATTTCGCTGCCAGAAATTCTTTTGTTTTTTGAATGGCCTCTGCCAGACCAATACGTTCAATGATAACATCTTCGGGAAAGGCGTTCAGCAAGCGGCTTGGCATGGCCCCGTCGAGCATGATGAAAACGCCTTTATCGGTTGCGCTGCGGATCAGGCGGCCATAAGCCTGCTTCAGGCGCAGGCGCGTGATTAAATCGTCATAAGTCTGTTTGCCGAACCGCTCTCTTCGGGCTTTATGTAAAATGGTGGGCCGAGGCCAAGGCACGCGATCAAAAACGCAAAGTCTGAGCGATTGTCCGGGCACATCCACGCCGTCACGAACCGCATCGGTTCCCAAGAGGCAGCTATTTTCCACGTCTCGGAAAATATCAATCAGGGTAGAGACATTCATCGGATCCACATGCTGGGCGAAAAACGGGATATGCTGCTGCTCCATATGATCAACAATGCGCTGATGAACCCCGCGCAGGCGGCTGATGGCTGTGAAAATCCCAAGCGTCCCGCCGCCGGAGGCCATAATAAGCTCACGGTAGGCGGCGGCCAACTGATCAAGGCTGCCTTTATTCATGTCATTGACAATGAATATCCGGCTTTGCGCGGCATAATTAAAGGGTGATTTCAGGCTTTGCCGGCGCGGGGTATTGATCATATGGGCGCCGCCGGTTCGCACCTCTGCCGCATGCCATTCAATATCACTGGCAACATCACTGGCAACATCACTATTTTTAGTGTCAATCGTCCGATCCCGCAGCGTCGCCGACGTAATGACGACGCCGTGCGCCGGCTTTAAGACAATTTCGGCAAAAGGCAGGCTGGGGTCAACCCAGTGACGATACATACCCGTATCGACCTCCCGGCCCTGAATGCGGCTCAGTTCGAACCAGTCCACAAAATTTTCATTCTTATCCCCCTTCAGACTATTGAGCATGGGGATCCATCCTTCCGCCAGAATATTGGCGCGGCGAATTAAGGTGCGCGAGACGGAATCGAGACGGGTTCGCATGCTGCTGTCCAAATCCGCCGTCTCATCATCCAGCTTTTTTAAGAGCAGGCCGGATAATTTTTTAAGGGGCTGCACCAAATCATGAAAGGCAGAACAAAGTGTTTCTGCCGCAGCCAAAAGTCCTTCGATGGGATGATCTGCGGGTGTTTCAAGGCTGTGATATTGATCTGAACCATGATGGCGCGCGAAAATCTGTCGGCGCACCAGTTCGAGAAGTTTTTCCGCAGGCCCAAAGGCATTATTATCAATGATACGGCCATGCCAACCCTCGGCCGGAAGGCAGCGGGCGGCGGTTATGATATGCTCTAATGCTTTTCGGGCCTCATCATCATCGATGATCATGTCTTCAAGGCGGCCTTTTAACCCCTTGCTGCGCCGCCGCGTTTCTTCTGCGCCGCGAATCCATCGGCGTAATTCCAGACCCTCCTGCCCGGTCAGGTGGGCAGAAAAAGCACTATCAGCGGCATCAAAAAGATGATGACCTTCGTCAAAAACATATCGGCTTGGCAAATCCGGGTCGCCGGCGCGCGCCGCGCTTTGCACCATGACGAGGGCGTGATTGGCGATGACCAGATCGGCCGTTTTTGCTTTTCGCTGGTTTTTTTCAATGAAGCATTTTCGGTAATGAGTACAAGCGGAATAGACACATTCGCCGCGCCGATCCGTTAGTTGCGCCAGCCGACTATTGCCAAAAATTTCTCCAAGCCATGCGGGGAAATCTCCGCCGACCATATCGCCGTCCCGGCTGTATCTGGCCCAGCGGGACACAAGCCCGAGCAGAATACGCCCTTGCGCCCGCGCGGCCCCTTGAGATAATTCCTGTAAATTCAGTAAACAGAGATAATTCTCGCGGCCTTTACGGATGACGACTTTTTCGCGCTTAATGTTGGGGTCGGGGTAAAGGCGGCTTAATTCCTGATCCAGTTGGCGCTGCAGGTTTTTGGTATAGGTGCTGAGCCAGACCGTGCCGCCATTTTTTTCTGCCCATAGGCTCGCGGGGGCGATATAGCCGAGCGTTTTACCAATGCCCGTGCCGGCCTCGGCCAGGATTAAGTTGGGCTCGTCATGACTTTCGGGCGGGGCGAAAGCCTTTGTAATCAGGGCGGTGTAGGCCTTTTGATTTTGACGTTCTTCCGCCCCGGGCCCCAGTAAATCATCCAGGCGTGCCAGACTTTCCGGCTCACCAACAGGATCAAAACCGGCAGGCGGCATGGGGGCGCCCTCTTCCCATTCTGGTAAATGGTTCCAGACCTGATCGCCCTGACCTTTGGCCTCTTGACCTTTAGTATTCTGCCCCATTGCCCCCAATATTAAAGGCCCCCAGGGCCATCCCGCTTCGGCCATGGCCTGTGCATTGGCGACAATAGCTTCGGGGAAAAGATAGTCCGGCGAAGTAAGCTCTTGAAATAGCTGCTGTGCCGATTGCAGAATAATCAAGGCATCCTGCTCGGGACTATTCTCCATATGTGATATATTCAGGGCCTTTGCCAGTCCAAAGGGTAAGGGCAAACAAAACTCCGTGGGCCGGATGAAGGCAAAAGCCTCTAATATATCAAATGATCGGAAAGATATACTGCCCAGCCGCCGCGATACCGCCATGTGATTGCAGACCAGAAAGGCCTGATTTCGGACAAGTTTTTTCAATTCTTTTATCTTATATTCTGCGACTTCGCCGTCGGGCGTTAAAATAGTGCCGTGATGCGGCCCCACAACCAAAGCAGGCATGTGCGAGAGAATCTCTGCCGGATCAGGAAAATTGACGATTGGTTCGGTCATTTGGCGGCAAGACTCATATTGCAGGGTTCATACGATAATTTGGGACTATATTAATCCCACTCTATAATTTGGGACGCGTAAAGCCAAGAGTTGACGTAAGCATCAAAGGGTTTTATCAAGACCTAACTTTAAGAGAAAGTAAAATCTATGTCATCATCAGAAATAATCCAGCAAGCCCTGAATAGCAACGCCTGGCCTTTTCAGGAGGCCCGCAACATTCTGAAACGTCTGGAGAAGTTTGGAAATGATAAAGGCTATGTTTTGTTTGAAACCGGTTATGGCCCAAGCGGCCTGCCTCATATTGGCACTTTTGGCGAAGTGGCCCGCACGACCATGGTGCGGCAGGCGTTTCAGCGGCTCAGCGATATACCGACAAAGTTGATTGCCTTTTCTGATGATCTGGATGGTTTTCGCAAAGTGCCGAGCAATCTGCCAAATCAAGAGATGCTGAAAAAACATTTGGGTCTTCCTCTGACTAAAGTGCCGGACCCCTTTGGCACCCATGAAAGCTTTGCCCATCACAATAATGCCCGCCTGTGCGAATTTCTGGATGATTTTGGCTTTGATTACGAATTTAAAAGCGCAACTCAATGTTACCAGAGCGGAGAAATGGACGAGACCCTGCTGAAAATGCTCGGGGCCTTTGATAAGATTATGAAGGTGATGCTGCCCACATTGGGCGCCGCCCGCCAAGCCACCTATAGCCCGATTCTGCCCATTTGTCCGCGTACGGGTATTGTTTTGCAAGTGCCGATTGTCGAGCGCAATCTTGAAGCAGGCACCGTGATATATCTGGATGAAGAAACGGCAAAGCATGTGGAAGTCCCCGTCACCGGCGGTCATTGTAAAATGCAATGGAAAGCGGACTGGGCCTTGCGCTGGGTTGCCCTTGGGGTTGATTATGAAATGTCGGGCAAAGACCTGATGGAATCCGTAAAATTATCCAGTGCCATTACGCGAATTATGGGAAGCCAGCCCCCGGAAGTATATACTTACGAGTTATTCTTGGATGAGAATGGCGAAAAAATTTCCAAATCCAAAGGCAATGGCCTGACCATGGAAGACTGGTTGAAATACGGCACGCCGGAAAGCCTGTCGCTCTATATGTTCCAATCACCGCGCAAAGCCAAGAAACTTTATTTTGATATTATCCCCAAGACGGTGGATGATTATATCGCGCATTTGGCGAATTTCAGCAAGCAAGATGAAAAAGCAAAATTAACCAATCCGGTTTGGCATGTGCATAATGGCCATCCGCCGGTGCAAAAACTTCCGGTAACCTTTGCCCTATTGCTAAATCTGGTGAGCGCCAGCAATGCGCAAGACAAGGAAACACTATGGGGATATATCAGCAATTACGCAGAAGGCACCAATCCGGATGATTATCCGCTACTGGATCAATTGGTGGGATATGCTCTGGTTTATTACGAAAATTTCGTTAAACCCCATAAAAAATTCCGCCGCCCTACGCCGCCTGAGCGCGCCGCCCTTGAGATGTTGATAGAAGAACTGGAAAGGCTGGAAGATCATCTGCCGGCGTCTGATTATCAAAATGTGGTTTTTGCGGTCGGCAATCAGCAGAATTATGAAAATTTAAGGGACTGGTTCGGGGCATTATATGAAATTCTTCTGGGGCAGAAGCAAGGGCCGCGCATGGGGTCTTTTATCGCCCTTTATGGCAAACAGAAAACCATAGAACTCATTCGTCAAACTCTGCAGCAAAAATAGGCAGAAAAGTCATTTGCTGCAAGTGCGAGAATTTTGTCTAGTCCATTAGGACTAAATAGCTTTTTATGCTTGCAATGAGATCACCATGATGATAATCCACTTGTAGAAGTTAATTTTTCTGCGACTCAGAATTGTATGACTGATTTTTAGTGCATGCATTTAAAGCTAAAGTCATTGGGGGTCGTTTGCGCAAAGGCAATTCAAACTTTTATGTTTTGTGCAAATTGTTAATCCTGCATTAACCTTAAGGGGTTATTAACAGGATATCGGTGACTATGAGCAATAAAGCGATTATGAGGAATAAAAAATGAGGGGCATAACATATAAAAATATCTGGAAAAGGCTGCTGGATTTAATTGGCGCTATTTCTTTGATATTATTATTATCACCTATTTTGATTATTACGGCAATTTTAGTACGTATCAAATTAGGAAGCCCGATAATATTCACGCAGGACAGGTTGGGGCTGAATGGGGAAGTTTTTACCATTTGGAAATTTCGCAGCATGACCAATTGTACAGACGAGAACGGCGCATTTCTGGCCGATGAATATCGTTTGACAAAATTTGGCAAATTGCTTCGGGATTGCAGCCTTGATGAATTGCCGCAACTCTGGAATGTTCTTATTGGGGACATGAGCTTGATTGGCCCACGGCCGTTCATTGCAGAATATGGGTCCCGCTATACATCTGAACAAATGCGCCGCCATGAAGTTCGCCCCGGCATTAGCGGATGGGCGCAAATCATGGGCCGGAATGCCATCAGCTGGAACCAGAAATTTATTCTGGATGTCTGGTATGTGGATAATTGTAGTTTTCTAACGGATCTGAAAATCCTGTTTCGGACGATCCCCATTGTTTTGAGCCGAAGCGGCGTTTCTGCGGAAAATCATGTGACCATGCCGGAATGGGCAAATTCGGAACTTCCTTCTGATGATTTATCCTCAAAGTGATATCGCTATAATAGCGTAAAACGTCATCAATGAATAATTAATATTTTTGTATGATTTAAAGCTTGGGACTGATCGTTCCAAGCTTTTGTTCTATATGGCTTAACAGGCTATGGGGATATATTTTCATCATTGGTATTATCAAGAGGACAAAAGGACGTTAACTAAATATAAAGGTTTCTTTATATAAATGATATGTTATATTCCAAATAGAATTTTAGAATTTCATTGCCGGAGAATGACATATGTCCAGAAAAAATTATTTATTTACCAGTGAATCCGTATCAGAGGGTCATCCCGATAAAGTCTCAGACTGTATTTCTGATGCAATCGTTGACTTATTTTTGAGCGCGGAACCAGAATCGCGTGTGGCCGTTGAAACACTAACCACCACAAACCGCGTTGTTCTGGCGGGTGAGGTGCGGGGCCCGTCCTCAATTGACGCAGAGGCTATGGCCGCAGCGGCCCGCAGAGTGGTCAAGGATATTGGCTATGAGCAGGACGGGTTTCATTGGGAGGATATGTCTGTTGAGGTTCATGTGCACGGACAGTCCGCAGATATTGCCATGGGGGTGGATAGCGGGGATAATAAAGACGAAGGGGCGGGTGATCAGGGCATTATGTTCGGTTATGCCACCAATGAGACGGACGTTTATATGCCCGCGCCCCTACATTATTCTCATGCCATATTGCAGTCCCTTGCAGAGGCCCGGCACGGCGGCATCACAGAGCTTGGCCCTGATTCCAAAAGCCAGATAACCTTAAAATATGAGGATGGCGTGCCGGTTGGGGCGGCGTCCGTTGTGGTTTCCACCCAGCACGGCGCCGATGTGTCGCAAGAACGGGTTCGGGAAATTGTCATTGAGCATATTGAAAAAACTTTGCCTGCGGGCTGGATGTGCCCTGAAAAAGAACTTTATATCAATCCCACGGGTAAGTTTGTCATTGGCGGCCCGGACGGGGATGCGGGCCTGACGGGCCGGAAGATCATTGTGGATACTTACGGCGGTGCGGCCCCTCATGGCGGCGGCGCTTTTTCTGGTAAAGACCCGACAAAAGTTGACAGGTCTGCGGCCTATGCCGCGCGTTACCTTGCCAAAAATATTGTGGCTGCAGGTCTTGCGGACCGCTGTACCATACAATTGTCCTATGCCATTGGGGTATCCCACCCACTATCCCTATATGTGGATTTTCATGGGACAGGCAATATAGATCCCGAGGCTCTCGAAAAAATATTGTTTGAGGTGATGGACTTGAGCCCTCGGGGCATTCGCGAGCATCTCAACCTTAATCGGCCCATTTATGAACGGACAGCGGCCTATGGTCATTTTGGCCGCGCGCCGGATGCGGATGGCGGCTTTTCATGGGAAAAACTGGATTTGGCAGATCGGTTAAAATCTCATTTTTAAGCTTAATTAATAGGTCCTGACCCTAGGTATTCTTTTGGCATGGACATAGGGCTTTATGGGCCTTATATGATTTATATGCGAGATCTGGCAAATATAAAAGGCAGCCGGGTTTATGGGCGGCGTCTTGCGGCGGCGCTGTCGCCTGCCCGCCGCGCGCGGCTTGATAAATGGTTGCCAAAAATAGAGATAATTCTGCCGGATCAGAAGCCCGATGACGAGCCCGGTGATCCAATTGCCCCGGAAGAATATTTCAAGGGTTTGATGCAGGAACATTGGCTGGAGATCGGCTTTGGCAAGGGCGAACATCTGGCGACTCAGGCGGAGAATAATCCGTCCGTTGGTTTGATCGGTTGCGAGCCTTTTATAAATGGTGTCTCAAGCCTTGTTGATCAGCTCGAAGCGCGCGGGCTTGAAAATATCAAGATTTTCAAAGATGACGCCCGCCTTATGATGGACAGCCTGCCGGATAAATCCATTGGCCGGGCCTTTATTTTGTTCCCTGATCCCTGGCCAAAGGCCCGCCATCATAAACGCCGTATTGTCAGCGCCGGAAATATAGCGGCCTTGGCGCGAATTCTCAAAGACGGCGCAGAGCTTCGTATTGGGACCGATCACATGGAATATTGCCGCTGGATTATGGCGCATATGTTGGCGTCTCAGGATTTTGACTGGCTATGCGATAAACCGGAGAATTGGCGCGCGCGATCAGAAGACTGGCCGCCAAGCCGCTATGAAGGCAAGTCGCTGGAACAGGGGCGAAAAAGCAGTTATTTGCGCTTTATTCGCCGGGCGCGCACAGCATAGTTTCCCCTATCATACTATTCGCTTGAAGTTCTCTGCTTTTTGACTATATATATACCAACCGAATCACTTGAAGGTTTAGAGTGCGGGCAAGTGGATCACTTAAATGGATCTCTGGCCTGCATTTTTGTTTGGTGAAAGCTAAAGTGGAAATATACTGTGTCGTCACAGATTGAAATGTTACATAAAATTATCGATCCTATTGCTGAGGCAATGGGTTATGAGGTTATCCGTATCGCGCTGCAAAACTCGGCGCGCGGTGAGGCAATGACGTTACAAATTATGGCCGAACGGCCTGACGGCAGTATGCTGGTTGAAGATTGTGCTAAATTGAGCCGGGAAATTTCCGTCATTATGGATGTGGAAGACCCCATATCGGCTGAATATGTTTTAGAGGTCAGTACGCCTGGCATAGACAGGCCCCTGACCCGCCGCAAAGATTTTGAAAATTATGCGGGTTATGAGATTAAGCTGGAATTATCAGTCCCTGAAGCGGGCCGGCGCCGGTTTCGAGGCAAATTAAAGGGTATTAGCGGCGATTTGGTAAAGATTGAGGTGGACGGTGAGGTTTTTGAAGTGGATTTCAATAATATTTACCGGTCTAAACTTGTATTGACGGACGAATTGCTGGCGACGGTATCCGCAGCGGGTTCATAAACGATAGAATTGAGAATATATGCTCGGGCGAGCATGAATGGAGTTCAAGGTATGACAACGGCAGTTAGTGCAAATAGAATGGAATTACTGCAAATTGCTGATGCGGTTGCACGGGAAAAAAACATTGATAAGGAAATCGTG
>JAJRQU010000074.1 GCA_024280095.1 Alphaproteobacteria bacterium
CCCCAACCCATTCCTTGATCAGCCCGGCTTCACACTTTGGGACGCCAGCCTCGTGTGGAATTCGGAAGATGGGAAGCTGTCTGTCGGACTGCATGCCAAAAATATTACAGACAAGCGCTATATTGTCGCCGGGTATAATTTTGTCGCCATAGGGGGTGATGGCTCAACCACTCCCACGCTTGGGACAGAAGGGACGCTGACCGCATTCTACGGCAATCCACGGACGGTTACCTTTACAGCAGGGTATAAATTCTGATCCGTGAAGGATTTTATTAATTCTGAGAGAGGCGGCTTATGCCGCCTTTTCTTGTTGTTGTTAAGAATGGACTTGCTTCGTAATCACTATCTACATTACCAAAACCGCCTATAACAAAGCGTTCGCTAATTGGTAGCTATACCAATTCTACAATTTAGAGAAAAACCTTTAAGTCATTGGAGGCAATGGTGCGGGTGGAGGGAATCGAACCCACACTTCCAGAGGAAACGAGATTTTGAATCTCGCGCGTCTACCAATTCCGCCACACCCGCGTGAAGGAAATGCAGTCTTATCACCTTCATATTCTATAGCCAAGTGAAAAATGTCTGTAATGTAAAAAAACCGACTATTCTTCACAAAGTTGGCATATTGAAAAGCCGCACCTCATGCCCTAATTGCAGAAGGCTTTCGGCACGATATTAAGATCAAAAAGAACACAATTGGTCAGGGAAGCATCCATATCTTCAATCGCTTCGATGATCTTGCCGTCCTTCACCTCAAACAGGAAAAAATAGCTGTTGTTATATTGCCGGTTCAGTTTTGAGGCACCACGTCCGCGCATAAGAGCCACCATACGGCCCCCGTCCCCAAAATATTCCGCAGGATAAAAGCCATAGCCCGACCTGAAATCCATCAGGTCACCGACCTTGGAGAAGACACCATCAACAACCTCCTGAAGGCTTTGGTATTTAGCCGATATTCTGGAGTTTCCGGTACAGGTGAACTTGCAATTTTTATCAAATACCGAGAAGGGGTCTACCTGTTCCCCGCCAACTGCACGGTTAAACAAGGATATATATTCTTCAAAAACTTTTTTGGCGGCTTCAGACATTAATTTTATCCTTTTCTGATATTTTTTCGTGTATATTTTAACGTCGAATTGTTTCGACATATTTATTATCAAATAACGCCGTCTCAATCTGGGTTGTGTCCGGATATACAATTATTTCAATAATTTTTCCGCCGCGCACCTCGAACACAAAGCCGCCGGTATCACGTGCCTTGTTATAATCATTGCCTGTTGCTGAGACGCCCGAAATGATGCCGAGTGCCGCAAATCGCGCACCGGAGCCGATGACCTCTGTCATCTCTGCTGACGCCGCGCGAAAGCGATCCACCAGCGTGCCACCAAGAACATATTGAACCTGGGGGCGGCCACGATAATTACCGGACAGAGGCGTAAATCCAATGACCGTCACCAATACATCCGGGTCCAGTAATTCATAGGGATCGGATTCGCTGCCCTGAGCCGCAATATTGACCCGATCAATAAATTGCCGCACGATGTCCTGAGGGTCTGACATAAATTCTCTCCTGCTTAATATCTATTGTAAAAATTACCCGTCGTTGACGGCATCAGAATTGGGTACTTAAAGACAACCCCCATTCCCGTGGCCGGGCATACCAGCCATAGGTAACGCCCTGCCCTCCGGAAACATCCGAAGCATTGAGGAGATATCGCTTGTCCGTCAGGTTTTTGCCAAACAAGGCCACTTCCCACTCATCCCCGGAAGTACGATAGGAAATTCGCGCATTGAACAGGCTGTAACCATCCTGTGCTGCCGATTCAAAATTCTGTACGTCACTATAAGTCTTGCCCTTGTAGCTCCAGTCCCCCTGAAAAGTGAGAAACCCGTGATCATCAAGGGGAATACTATATTGAATGCCGGCGCTAGCAGTCCATTCAGGCGTCTTGGGAAGTTTGCTATCCAGCGTAATTCCCGTTGCCGTACCAATATCGCTATAACCGGCATCCGTATAGCCAATGGCCACCGTCAGATCCAGACCCGGGGCGGGCCGCGCCTGCATTTCAAGTTCCAGTCCCTTGATTTTCGCCTTGGCCGCATTGGTCACCGTGATGACCAGATTGCCAATGGCATCCTGAGTAATGGCTGTTAACTGAATATCAGAATAATTATAATAAAATCCGGTCAGATTGACCTGCAATCTGTTATTGAGCAATACGGACTTGATGCCAACTTCAAAAGAATCCACAAATTCAGGATCATAGGATTGCACCTCTGCTTCAAGAAGGGGCCGGCCATTAAAGCCGCCGGACTTGAAACCACGGGAATAGGAGCCGTAAAGCATGACATCCTCTGTTGCCTTGAAATTAAGCCCAGCCTTGGGCGACAGAGTGCTCCAGCTGTCCTCAACAGTGCGCGGGGAGCCGGCGGCAAAGACATTGGCATTTATCCGGCGGTGAGAAAGAAAATAATTCTTACTTTCCCATGTATAACGCAAACCGCCAAAAATATTAAGCCGATCGGTAATGTCAAAAGTTGCATGGGAGAAGCCTGCAATACTTTCAATATCCACATCGTTCAATACATCCAATTCAATATCAAAGCCGATATTAACCGGATTTCCGGCTCCCCCCGCAAAGGGTGTGGCAGGATTGGTGGGATCCCCAAGCGGGATGATCGCTCCGGGCAGGGCCTCCAACCCGGCAAATAAAGGAACGGCGAACCGAACCTGATTACGATCTACGGCATTTTCCCGAAAGTAAAATGCGCCCACCATCCAATGCAATCTGTCATCCATATGATCGCCCGAAAGCTGGATTTCCTGACTGAACTGCCATTGCTCATTGTCATTCAGGGCCTGATTGATGGCACGTGTGGGATCACCGTCCATATCACCGCCCCAAATGGCGCTGAGTTCACGGTAGGCGGTGATTGACTTGACATCCATCTGATCCGAGGCCCAGTCAACGGTCGCAGACACGCCCCAGGCATCAAGGTTATTAATATTATCCCCGGCCCCCGGTGAATAAAAGGGGTCTTCGGGAATATCCAGTATATAGGGTTCCCAGAGGCCCGTAATCCCCCCGACCGCATTATACAGGCCCATCAGTCCCGCATTGGGTTCAAAAGCAAGAAAGCTTGTGGGCAAATGGCCCTGCCGCTGCCGCGTAACATCCGCCGCCAGCAAAATATTCATGGTATCCGAAGCTTTCCAGTCCACCTGAACCCGGGCGGCGGCCACATTCTCATTCCCGGTCTCAGACCCATCGGATTCAACACCGTAACCATCACGGTTCTTTGATGATACCGCCACATTGGCGGCCAGTTTATCCTCAACAATTGAAATATCCATATTGCCGCGAGCATCTATTCTGTTCCATTTGCCGATGGTAACTTCTGCCCGTCCGCCAAATTCACCGGTTGGTCTGCTGGATGTTATGCTCACAGCCCCGCCAATAGTATTCTTGCCAAAAAGCGTGCCCTGGGGGCCACGAAGAATTTCAATACGTTCAATATCCAGTAAATCCATGACCCCTCCCATGGTTCTGGCGAAATAAACCCCATCCACATAGGTTCCCACCCCGGGATCGGTTGTGACCAGAAAGTCGGTCTGACCAATACCGCGAATGGTGATCTGGGAATTGAACCCGCCGCCATTGATCTGCCCTGAGGAAAAATCAAGATTGGGGACATAGCGGCCCATTTCCTGCAGATTAAAGATGCTGCGATCATTGAGCATGGATTTGTTAAACGCAGACACCGCGATGGGAACTTTCTGAAGATTTTCAGTCCTTTTCCGCGCGGTGGTCACGATTTCCTCAATACCGAACTCGATATCATCATTGCTCTCGGGCACGGCACCATAAGCCAATGTTGACCCCATGGTTGCCCCGATTATACAGGTGAATATTTTAACCGTTTTATTCATGTCGAGTCTCCTACCCTCTATATCTTTGATGAAACATTGTTATGTACGGAATTATATTTTTTCCGGTTTCATTAAAGATATTAACAAGAAGAAGGGAACACTCTACTATCGCAAACGATAGGTAAGGAAATAATCAGTATAGATCGCCAATCAGCCCCTTTGAAATGGCTTTGGCCACCGTCTGGACACGGTTGACCGTACTTAGCTTGCGGGAAGCATTGGAAAGGTGGAAGCGCACCGTAATTTCTGCAAGCCCCAGAATATCCGCCGTTTCCTGCGACGTCTTCCCCTTGGCGGCCCAAGTGAGACATTCCAGTTCCCGTCCGGTGAGCCGGTCTTCATTCTTTGGCCCAAGATGTGTTTTCAGCAGCGATGCGACATGGTCATGGAAATGATGCGCCAGAAGCATGGCCGCATCCCGGCTAGCCGGCGCAATACGTCTGAATTCATCCACAGGAGCATCCGATACCATGCCCACAAGGGCAATACCGTCATGGGGCAGATGGATCGGCACGGCGATTCCGTGAGGCGTCCTCATACGGATCAGCATATTGCGAAATTCCGAAACAAAACCGGATTTTCCCCATTTGAGCATCCCCGACCGCGGTTGATAAAGGCAGCTCCAGATAATCGGCATGCTGGTTTCCATACAGGCCTGAAAAATCGGATCACAACGATAAAAATGCCGGGTTTTATAGAGATGGTTCAGGCTGACACTTTTCGGCGAAATCTGCATCACTCTGGGCAGTTTGATGGAGCCGTCATTCAGCTTTGGCCGCGGCGCATAAAGATAAGTCGCCGAACTGAACCCCATTTCCATCACAGCCCCCCTCAAAAGATCAAGAGCGTCATCAATGCTTGTCGTCCCCCCGATTTCTTTGCTGAACTGGTTTATCCGATCCATATTATACACTTTCCTGCGGCTCTGCAGACAGATGTATAGCATAATATCCGGTTTTCTCTAAATTTTGGTTGTCTCTAAATTTTTCGGGCCAGCGTCTCAGCCAGCCCTCAATGGGCATCTCAACTATTAGAGCGCTCTGCGCTCTAATACTGAACATTCACCCCCATATAAAGTGCCCTTGGTTTTCCGGGAAAATACCGTTCATTGGTGAATCTTGTCCAGTCAGCCCGCTCGGCATATTTGGCGTCGGTGAGGTTGGTCAGGCGCAAAAAGATATTGCTTTTATCCGTGACCTGAAATTCCATGCGCAGGTTCAGATAATCATGGCCGGCATATTTATTCAGATTCTCCGGATCCAGATAATAGGCCCCCATATGAACCCACTCCAGTTCTGCTTTAATCTTGTCCGTGGGTTTCCATGCGACCTGCATACTGCCAAAATGGCGCGGCGCGGTGTCAATGTCATTGCCGTTCAGATTGACGCCGCCACTGATGAAATCAAAGGTGTAACGATGGCGGGCAAAACTCACATTACTCCGAACGCTTAAATGCGCCCCCAGATCAACTTTCACCATCACATCGGCCCCAATATGGTCGGACTTGCCGTTATCCACGTTGAAGAAGGAAGAATCCCGAAAGATGTAATTATCTTTTTTCATGGCGTAAAAGGAAATATTATAACTGAAAATATCCTGCTGCCCCCGGAATCCCAATTCAATGCTTTTCAGGCTTACATTGCTCAAGTCCGCCACCTGCTGCGCACGCTGAAGGCGATATAGCTCGGTCGCCTGTGGCGCGCGGAAGCTTTTACTTAAATTCAGATAGATATCATGATTGTCGTAATATTTATACAATAGGCCGATCTTGGGGGAAAAGGCGGTAAAATTATCCTCGCGGCTTTGCGGGCGGCTGTAACGGCAACCGCCAAAACCGCAGGCAATGCCATTTTCATCTGTGCGTCCACTGATCATATTGTTGGTATAATCATAGCGCATATATTCAAGCCGCGCACCTGCCAGAAGATGCAGTTTTGGGCTTATGGCCCAGTCTGCCTGCATAAAGGCCGCCAGCATGATACTGTCCACATCATAATCATATTGCTTGCCCGATGGGATGGTTGTGCGCAGGAATAACGAGCCTTGCGTGGGTTTCACCTGTGTCTGTTTCAGGGAACCACGGGTATATTCCGCATCGAAGCCGGCAATTACCTCTAAGTCGCTACCTTCGTTAAAATAAAGGCCATTCTGGATGCCGATGCTGGTCTGGCTATTTTCTTCCAAAGGCTGACCCGGCAGGAAATGCATCAGGAATGCCATGTCCAATGCCCGCACATAGGGCGTGAACTGCCAGCGAATTCCTGTGGCTATTTCTGTGGAAAAGCGTGACCAGTAACGCAGGGATTTTGCCTTGCGAAAGGCTTCCGGATTGGGGTTACCTTTAGCAATCTCCCGATCTTTGAAAGCATCCAGTCCGGTGATAAAGCCTGCGGTTTCCTGATCCAGATTGGTCAGGCTGAGATTGGATGAGATCGTCCAGACATCGCCCCGGTAATCATGGCGCAGGTTGATCTTCTGCTGGTCAAATCCGGACTGATCCCGGTAGCCACCGTCATGGGTAACAGAGGCCATTGCCCGCAAGCCGTGTTTGCCGTCTGTAACGCCTTGCGAAATATTAAAACGGATGAAATCATAGGCGCCGCCCTCTATGGAAAGGCCGCCGCCATCGGTATTTGCGGGCGGCGTGATCACATTAATCATACCATGCAGGGCGTTGGCACCATAAAGCGCCGACCCCGGCCCCTTGGTTATTTCAATGCGCTGTGCCTGTTCGGTGAAGGCCTCAAACAGTTCATTCACATTGCAAAATCCGGCGGAACGCAGCGCAATACCATCCTGCGCCATCAAAAAAGCGCCGCAGGCCCCCGCACCTGTGAATATGGGCGAGCGGATAGAGGCCAGATACTCCTGTCCATTATTGCGGGAGAAATTCACCCCCGGCACCCTTACCGCCAGTTCACTAAAATGGGTTAATTTGATCAGGTCGAGTTCTTCTTTTGTGACCAGAGCCAGATTGCCGCTCTGATCCGACAGAAGTCTTTCGCTTCGGCTGCCTGATGAGACAACCTCCTCAAGTTCTGCCTCAGCAGAAAGGGCTGTTTCTCCTGCAAAAATTACCATGACCAGTACACTTAAACAAAAATTTTGGCATAACAGCACGTTACTTTTCATTTTTATCCTTAGAATTCTTCAAGAGGTGCGCGCGTACAATAATATACTGTCTGATAGCTTCCAATTGTTCATTGGTCAATTGATCACTGAAAGAAACCATACCATTATCTTTAAGGATGCCCCCAATCGTAATATCAAACCATGTTTCATCCTGCAAAGCGTATGAATATCTCAAATCCGGCAATACGCCTGCACTAACGGCTTTATCTCCGTGGCAACTGCTACAGAAACGGTGAAACAAGGCATTCCCGGCGGCAACCTGATTTTCATTACCTGTTCCTACGGGTGGTTCCGGCAGGTCTGGTTCGATATATTTCCAGTCAGGAAGTTTGTCCTTGCCGCCAAGTTTAAATGTTAGAATACGGCTGTTATTGCTGACCTTGCCAGACTTTAAAGCAGCTTCCCCCGCCAGCAGCGGGAAAACGCCGCCCCAGCCCGCCAATATTGTGATATATTGCTCGCCGTCCACACTATATGTCACAGGGGACGCAACAATCCCTGTTTGCGCGGGAAAAGACCAGAGCTTGTCCCCATTACTGGAATCATAGGCAACAAAATATCCAGCGGCATTGCCTTGAAACAACAGTTTTCCTTTTGTATTGAGCAGACCGCCATTCCATGGCCCCGGATGCTGAACCCGCCATAATTCTTTCTGAGCAACAGGATCCCAGGCGGAAATATGCCCTTTAATCATAGCCATAATCTCATCTTTAAGGGTCTTGTCATCGGGCATTGATGCGGCGGCCATATCGATGCCAAGATTAATGCCGGGGCGTATGGCCTTGAAATTTTTGTCTGGAACATAGAGAAAGGGGACTTCCTGTGCCGGAATATAGACGATATGGCTATTGGGATTATAAGACATAGGGTGCCAGTTATGCGCGCCAAGCGGGTTTGGGAATGCAAGCCATGGTTCATTATGATAACGGGCTCTGGGATCTTCTACCGGACGGCCCGTTGCCATGTCCACATGGCTTGCCCAGTTAATCTCCACATAATTCTGAGCAGAAATAAGCTCGCCCGTTTCCCTGTCCAAGACATAGAAAAAACCATTCTTTGGGGCTTGCATTAATGTTTTACGAAGTTTGCCGTCTATTTTAATATCGGCCAGGATCATATGTTGTGTCGCGGTATAGTCCCACATTTCACCAGGTGTTGTTTGATAATGCCAGACATATTCCCCCGTATCAGGGCGCACCGCAATAATAGAAGAAAGAAAAAGATTATCCCCCCCTTCAGGGCTTCTAAGAGATTGATTCCAAGGAGAACCGTTTCCCGTCCCCACATAAAGCAGGTCAAGCTCCGCGTCATAGGCAAGACTGTCCCAAACGGTTCCGCCCCCGCCCAGCTTCCACCATTCCCCGCTCCAGGTTTCCGCAGCCTTTGCCATCATCGGGCTTTCGAAGCCATCTGCCGGATTACCCGGCACAGTATAAAACCGCCAGACCTGTTTCCCGGTTATGGCATCATAAGCCCCCACATAACCACGCACGCCAAATTCCGCACCGCCATTTCCAATGATGACCTTGCCTTTGACAATGCGCGGCGCACCTGTGATGGAATAGGGATATTTTTTGTCTATGGTAAGGACATCCCATATCACTTTGCCCGTTTGTGCATCCAAGGCAATAAGACGTCCATCAAGGGTCCCCACATATACTTTCCCCTGCCAGACGGCAACGCCGCGATTTACCACATCACAACAGAGATTGATCGCCCACTCACCGGGAACCTCAGGGTGTATTCCCAGAGCAACTTTCCCGTTACGGCATTAAGAGCATAAACCCTGCTCCATGATCCGCTCACATACATAATACCATCTATGACGATGGGTGTGGCTTCCAGGCCGCGATGGGTGTCGAAATCATAATGCCATTCAAGGGCAAGGTTTTTTACATTCTGATCCGTAATCTGATCCAGAGGGCTATAGCGCTGTTCGTCATACGTCCTGCCATGAGCAAGCCAGTTTTGCGGCTCATGGTCAGCATCAAGTATGCGCTGATCGCTCGCTGTTTTGGCACTCAAATCCTGTTCCGGTTTCTCAACACTACAGGCACCCAAACTTATAATCATTAAAAGGATGATCATCTTTTTATTAACTGTCATGAGATTTTTTTCCCTTTAGAATGTTAATTTAAGGGTGATATAAAAAACTCCGGATGATGCGGGAGATCACCCGGAGGCAGCGCCTGCACTAGTAAGTCAGGCGAAGTGTCAAATACCATTCGCGGGGCCGGGCATATGTCCCCTCAGTAAAGCCGACGCCGGGTTGGTCAAAGCCCGAAATCAAATATCTTTCATCGCCAAGGTTCCGTCCACCAAAGATTACTTCCCAATGTTCCCCGGGATGAGAATAGGTTACTGCCGCATTGAATAAATGCACCGCTGGCTGGGTCAATTCCGGTGTATTCTCAGCATTATTATATATCTCGCTATTATAATTCCAGTCTCCATGGAACATCAATGTGCCATCATTTTCCAGATCAATGGTATATTCAAGGCCTACGGTTGAGGAGAATTCTGGCGTATTGGCAAATTTATTATCCGTATTGATTGTGGCAAATGGATCGGTAATTTCAACATATTTCGCATCCGTATAAGCAAGCCCGACACTCAGCACAAGATCATCCGTGACCAAGGCCTGAAGCTCAAGCTCTGCGCCCTTGATTTCCGCCTTGCCCGCATTCACGGTAATTGGCGTGATACCTTCCTGATTGACCACCTGAAGATTAGAATAATCCGTATAATAGGCAGCCCCGTTCAAACGAATCCGGCCACCTGCCAGATCTGATTTAAAGCCGGCCTCATAGGCCCACACTTTCTCAGGTTTAAACGGACGGGCCGCAGGTTGCGGGTCAACCGTCCGACCCGTAAACCCGCCGGACTTGAAACCCTTGGAGACAGAAACATAGGTGAAGAAATTTTCATTCCAGCGATATTCAATCCCGATACGCGGTGAGGTATCAGTAATATCCAGCTCTGCGGTATCGTCAGGAACAAGAAGAACACCGGAAACCAATTCACGATGAACCGGACGATAATCCTTGTTTTCCTTGGTATAACGCAATCCTAAAGTCACACTCAGGTCATCCGTGAAACTATAAGACATCTGTCCAAAAGCAGCATAACTCACATTATCAACGATATTTAATTCATCCAGATCAAGGAACGGGATTCCCCCCAATGGTACAAACACATTATCCCTACCGCTTTCTTCAAAATAATACAAGCCAGCCAGCCATTTCAATCTGCCATCAAGGGACAAGCCCGTGACCTGAAATTCCTGAGTGAATTGTTCATGCTTATAAAGATTAGACGTATGGTCCATGCCTATGGGCGTATTATCAGCGTCACGACCAAATTCCGCATCAAGCTTACGGTAAGCGGTGATTGACTTGAAGTCAATCGTATCATTGACGGCATAATCCAATGTCAAAGCGGCACCAAACAAATCCAGATTCGAAAAATTTGGCCCTGTGGCATAGGTGGTATAGGGATCATCGGTGATAAATCTGTCATCGTAGGGGGTGCGGTCATTAAGCGGGTCAGCATCCCCGTTCAGATTAAAGGCCGGGCCACAAACTTCAACAGGAATGGCCCCCGCAATACAGCCATTATAAAGACCGGCAAGCTGGGTTGCCCCTGGATAGACTTTTAGCAATTTTGAGGCGGCAGAATTTTCCCGAGACCGGGTGGCGTCAAGAATCAAGGTCGCCTGCAACCTGTCAGTGACATTCAACTGAAAGATACCTTTGGCCGTAAAGGTATTTTCATTTCCCAGTTCTGTATTCTGCCCGATGGCTTGTGCCGGATATGAAATATCCGGGCCACGTGCGCCGGTGAAAGGAATACGCCGGGCATAGCCGTCCCGATTTTTTGACGAGAAACTCAAAGAGGAATAGAGCTTATCTTCAATCAGTGGAATATCTGCGGTCATGCGCAGATCACGACGGTTGAAGCTGCCGATGGTGGCATCGGCCTGAAGGGCGAATTCCTCCCCCGGCTTTGCGGAAACGATATTGATGGCACCCCCGATGGTGTTACGGCCAAACAGGGTTCCCTGCGGACCTTTCAGCACTTCAATCCGTTCCAGATTAAGCAGGTCAACAATACCGCCAACAGAGCGGGCCACATACACACCGTCAACATAAAGGCCCACACCCGGATCAATTGTCAACAGGAAGTCAGACTGTCCGATCCCGCGAATGAAGGTGGTGATAGAGGCGGAACTGCCGGTCAGGGCCGAGGTGAAATCCATGATCAGGCTGGGGGTATAGTCACCGATCTGCGAGATATTACTCAGGCCTTTTTTCTGCAAGGATTCTGCGGTGAAGACCGAAACCGCAATCGGCACATCCTGAAGACTCTCGGAAATTTTCCGGGCTGTGATGACAATTTCTTCAAGCCCCACCGCTTTATTTTCGGCGGCAAAGCTGCTTTCACTCATGAATCCAGTGGCCAGAAGACTTGTAGATAGCACCATGAGTGATGCGGATTTTAAATGATGACTTAGAATTTTAGGCATTAAGAAACTCCCTAGTTGTTGCATTATGCGTAACCTGTTTTTAAGATTACCTTTTGTTTATTGTTGTTAGATTGGCACAAATAATTATGGCCTACTCAACTGAGAGGGGCCTAAAAAGTTATCCGAAAGGGAGACTATGCTGTTGTGATCTGTTCAGCTCAAAATATAAGGGAGGTCATTTCGGAAAGATCGTGGCGATGCACCATATTTTTCCTTAAAAACCCGTGAGAAATGGGTCATGCTGTTGAAACCCCAAGTAAAGGCGATGTCTGTAATTTTCATGTGAGAGTTTTCTATATCATGCAGTTGTTGCGCGCATTCCTCTAACCTGCGGCTCAGCATATATTGCCCGACCGTCTCTGCACCTGTCCCAAATTCTGCATAAATTCTATGCATATAACGCGGCGTAATTTTAAACACTCTGGCTATTTTTGTTGGGCTTAAATCAGGGTCTGATAAATTATAATCAATGAATTTCTTTATTTGCAAATAACGTAACCTCCGGATGGAATTTGAAGAAATTATCCGGCTAGTTTGGCTTTGATATGACGTCGCCAGAAGATCCAGTATATTATTGGCAAATTGATGATGTATCGAACGGCTACTGATAATATTTTTTTGGTTCCAGAACCCTCGCAGCATTTGAGACAATAATCCGCTGATATTATTGCTGCCAGAAAATTTATGGCCAATAATATCCTCAGGATTGGGTATCCTTTCCCGTAAAGCGTCATAAGGTATTCTCATAACACCCATAGAAATCGGATCGTCAAACTCAACGCGGTAAGGTGATTCACTGTCAACCAGCGTGAAATCTCCTTCCTTTAAAAAAACTTCGTAACCCCGTTGTGAATTCAGACTTTCATTGGCAAATTGTAAATGTAAAAGAAATACTTTTTCTTTGGATTTTGAGGCGTGATGCATGGTATGGGATACTTTTGAACTGGTCGTTTTAACCCGTGCATAGGTCAAATCACCCAGCGCCATAGACATAAGTTCCGCCTGAAAATTGTCGTCATCCATAGAATCGGTTACGAGGCCCGTGAATGCGTCACAAATCGCATCATTCCAATACTCACGCCGCAAATTCGGCGGCAATGATTTTGTTGTGAATAATTCCATGTCTACATCAATCCTATTTAGGCTCTGCGGGACATCAGAACAGGGTTAGCTTTTCATGGCTATGTGTGTGATTCCAAGCAGGGTATTATGAATATAATAAATGTAAAAATAAATACAAACTTATCTCAGAAGGAACAGTTTTCTCGTTATTAGAGCGTTCTGCGCTTAGATACGGTCATTCTTCATCCCCCCAGGCCCATATGTCATTTTCACGCGCAGGCACCGCAGAAGATGCCCGCTTACGGTTCTGACCTTGTCGTTTAATCTGCTGTATGGGACTTAACGCTGGCTCTGGCACAAGGGCATGCATATTACCCAATAACCCAAGACTGCGCAGCAAACGGATAAAGTTAGACACTTGTATTGAATGCCCGCGCTCTACACGATTGATTGTACGCGCAGACACACCAGCCTCTTTCGCCAAGGCCGCCTGCGTTATATTACGGTTCAGGCGATATTGAAGAAGCCTCTCTCCCAGCTGCCGCAACAAAGCCTCATCCGATAAATCATTTGTCATAACAGGCTACTTTTGTCTTATTAAATATATTATCCATAGTTAATATGACATATTTGGCTGATTAAATCAATGGTCTTAACCGCTTCCCGTTAATTTACAAACCGCCCACCTTCCGGCCAATAGGATTTTCTAAGCTCTGCCTTCAAGGTTTTACCCGCCGCAGACAAGGGAAAATCAGGGCGAAACTCCACCCGCCGGGGACATTTATAATCGGCAATCCTGTCTTTGCAATGACGGATAATATCCTGTTCCGTGACCTGCGCCCCCGCCTTCAGAATCACCAGCGCATGAACCGCCTCGCCCCATTCGGCATCCGGAATACCAATAACCGCCACATCAAGAACGCCGGGACAAAGGGAAATAACGCTTTCAACCTCGGCGGAATAAACATTTTCCGCACCGGTGATAATCATGTCCTTGAGCCGATCCACCAGATACAGATAACCATCCCTGTCCAGATAACCCGCATCCCCCGTATAAACCCAGCCCTCTTTCAGGGTTTGTGCCGTCACTTCCGGCTTATTCCAATAGCCCAGCATCACATGGGGGCCATGGACCACCACTTGTCCCACCTCGCCCGTGGGCAGGATATTGCCGTCAGCATCTTCTATCCTCATGGATACGCATAACCCCGACCGGCCCGCAGAACGCAGACGTTTATTGCCAAATGTATGATCAGATGCCGGCAACACAGTGGCCAGCGGTGACAGCTCCGTCTGGCCATAGACCTGAACCAGATCCACACCGGTCAAACGCTCCATACAGGTCACCAACAGGCCTTCGGGCATGGGGGATGCCCCGTAAATCAATTGCCGTAGATTGCTTATATCAGCATTTTCCGTCTTCTCATCGGCCAGCAGCATCTTGACCATAGTTGGTACCAGAAGGGTCATGGTGACATGCTGATCGGAAATGGCGTCAAGCACGCCGACGACACTGAACCGCCGGATCATAACCTGCGTTGCCCCGGCGAGTGCCGCCGCCATTGAAACGCCGTAATCCCCCACATGAAACATGGGAGCCGCATGTAAATATATGTCATCATCCCGACAGCCCATACCATGAGAGGCACTGATAATGCTGGACCATATGCCCATATGCGACAACATCACCCCCTTGGGCGTGCCCGTGGTCCCCCCGGTATACATCAGGGCCGCCATATCATGGCCTTTGGTTTGAATCTGCGTTACCGGATCATGGTTCAGAATAAGCTGTTCATAGTCCCGCGCCCATGCAGGGCAGTTTTCTTCCCCCATATAGATAAATATTTCTATGGCATGATCACTGCTCTCTTTCATCTGCCGGGCGATGTCCCTGAAACTGTCATCAAAGCACAGGACTTTCGCCCCGCTGTCCTGCAAAGCATAAAGATTTTCCCCATATGACCAGCGGGTATTCAGCGGCGTCAGAACGGCCCCGATCCATGCCGGGGTAAAATAAAGCTCGAAGAAGCGATCTGAATTTTCCGCCAGTACCGCAACGAAATCCTGCGGCCCCACGCCACAAGCCACAAGGCCACCCGCCAGCCGGGTTACCCGGTTCTGAAATTCGCGCCATGTATGCTGCCGCCCCTCGAATATAGTGGCGATATTATCGCCTTGAACCAATGCCAGACGTTCCGGAATATAGGACAGATTAAAAAAATCGCTCATACATGGCCCTCCCCGGCCTTTTAGTCGTCAGATTATTATATTTTTGGCGTGGCTCGTTCAATCAGAGCCGCACAGTCTATTCCTGCGGGCAAAGTACCGTAAACCCACCCTGAATTGTCCCCTGACAGGCGCGCCGCGCAAAAGGCCTCTGCCACCTTGGGGTCGCCGTATTGTATCAGGCTTGCCCCCTGAATGGCCAGCGCCATTTTTTCCACAATGGTTCGCGCCCGATATTCCATGTCATTCTGACTTCTGAAATAACCGCCCAGGTTATTAATCGCCCGATCCAGATGGGCATTCTGTCCTTTGGCCCCGTCCAGTTCGCTCATGAAAGCCTCAAAAGATCCGGGATTTTTTCGCATGGCCCGCAGCATGTCAAGACATTGCACATTCCCGCTGCCCTCCCAGATGGAATTAACCGGTGATTCCCGGAACAGGCGCGGCATGATGGTATCCTCCATAACCCCGGTGCCGCCAATGCATTCCATGGCCTCATAGGCATGACCCGGCGCACGCTTGCATATCCAGTATTTACCCACCGCCGTTGTCATGCGCACCAAAAGCTTCTCTCCCTCATCACTGTCGCTATTGTCCAGCGCCCGGGCAATGCGCATGGTCAGGGCCAAGGCCGCCTCATTCTCCAAAATCAGGTCAGCCAGAACATTCTGCATCAAAGGCTGATGGGCCAACAGATTGCCAAAGGCACTGCGCTGGCTGCAATGATGGGTGACCTGAGCCACCGCTTGGCGCATACCGGATGCCGATCCGATCATACAATCAAAGCGGGTCATGGACACCATATTGAGGATCGCGGCCACCCCGCGCCCGTCTTCGCCCACCATCCAGCCCATGGCTCCGCGCAATTCAGTTTCACTGGAAGCATTGGATACATTGCCCATTTTATTCTTTAGCTTCTGAATCTGAATTGGGTTTTTGCTGCCATCAGGCCGCCAGCGCGGCACGATGAAACAGGATACTCCCTTATCCGTCTGGGCCAGCATCAAAAAGGCATCGCACATGGGGGCGGATACGAAATATTTATGGCCGACCAGCTCATAAGCCTGCCCCGGCCCGCTCTGCCCGGTGGCATAGGCCTGTGTGCTGTTGCTGCGCACATCAGAGCCACCCTGCTTTTCGGTCATGGCCATGCCGATGGTCAGTCCGGTCTTGTCCCCGTCCGGCACATTGCGCGGGTCATACTGCCCCGCCATGATTTTTGGCGCCCAGAGCTTGAAAAGGTCAGGCTGATTTTTAAGAGCCGGGATCGCCGCAGAGGTCATGGTTATGGGGCAGCAATGACCGATTTCCACCTGTGACATCATATAATATTTCGCCGCCCGGGACACATGAGCTCCGGCCTTTGGGGTCTGCCAATGGGCCGCGTGCAGGCCTTCACTGATGGACATATCCATCAGATGATGATAGGCAGGATGAAAACGTACCTCATCCACGCGCCGGCCATGACGGTCATGGGTATGGAGGATCGGCTTGTTTTCATTGGCCTGAAACCCCCATTCAATCACTTTGGCACGGCCCGTAACAATCCCGAAATTCTGCAAATCCTGTTCTGCCCAACCGGCTCCGTTAACGTCAACGGCTTCCCGCAAGGCTATATCCTGTTCGTAACAATTATAATTTTCCAGCGCCGGAGGCTGGTTAATCACCTCATGGGTTTCAGGCCAATAGGCATTGGTGGGGACATAGGGTCTCTGCGGGGCCATGGTCATTCTCCAAAATATGAACATCAATTCATTTCTTAAAGAAGTGAACCATGATTCACATCTATTGTCAAGCCGGAAATAAAGCGTTACACTGGCCATAGTTTACATCAAGAAAGCCGGATATGTCCTATCGCCCCACCGCCAAAACCCGCGCCCGACAAAAAGCCCAACATGAAAGCCTGCTAAAAACAGCGGTTTCTATCGTCGCCCGTGACGGCTTTTGCGGCCTGACCATCAGCCGCCTTGCCCGCGAAGCCGGGATTGCCACCGGTACGGTCTATAAATATTTTGACTCAAAAGCCCATCTCTGCGCAGAGGTTTTTCGGCGCGCCACCGAAAGGGAAGTCGAAATAGTCCGGGCCACCAGCTTTCCGGAAGATGCCGTATCCTGCCGACAACGACTGACCGATGCGGTGACGATTTTTGCCGAACGAGCCATTCTTGGCGGGCGGCTGGCCTATGCTCTGATTGCCGAACCGGTTGACCCCGCCGTGGAACAGGAACGGCTCATCTATCGCAAGGCCTATGCGGATATTTTTGAGCAGCTCATTAAGGAGGGCATAAAAACAAAAGAATTTCCCAGCCAGTCACCGCAGGTCAGCGCGGCAGCCTTGGTGGGTATATTGGCAGAAGTCCTTGTTGCCCCTTTGGGCCGAAATGAAGGCATCAAGGATCACAAACAACTCATAAGCCCAATCCGACAATTCTGCCTGAGAGCCATTGCCCTGTATGAGACCGCTTAACAAACAAAATGTGACCGGCAAACAAGGCGCATTTACCCCTGAACCGTTCCGGGTGTACGCGGCCACAAAATGGTTGTGGACATATAACAATGAACGGCCCAATATGGCTATCGGCGGAATAACGCCAATACAGAAATTGGCTATGTTATCCATAGCCGCTTAAACAGTTCTACTTCTGACGCCCCCTAAAAATGGGGGTATTACCAATCCACAGGACTTTGAATGGTTTTTTAGGGGCGACTAGTTATTGTCTCTCAAGTAATGTTCACGATTGATTATCTCATTTGCTAGAAAGTCAGTCCATAATTTTGCCGTTTCTTTAGTTGGGTGCAATAAATCTTTAAATTCACTTTGCCTCCCTAAATGCCTCATATCTATATAATCCAATGATCGATCACTCAAATAATTTATCATAACAGCACGATATACTTTATCATGTCTCGAATATTTATAAACTAATGTATCAAGAGGTAAGTCGATTATAATAGGTACCATACCCATCCGTTTCGCGTTTGATACATATTGAGTAATATTTGCTATTTCATCTGTTATTGTATGTGGATCTGGTTTATATGCATTTTCCCATTTTTCAAATTGCTCTATGGCTCGTGCTTTATCCCAGCTAGCTAAACTATCTTTTTTCTCGCCTTTAATAATATTTTTGACACGCGTTACCGCTTGATTAATAAGATTCTTTCCACACCTAAAAGGCAATGTTGCCCCTAAGTATAAAGAAGTTACTTTATCAGAATGGATTTTTATTATCGTATGACCACTTTTCTCATACAATCCGTAGTGAGAAATTTCCAACTCCAATGGGCTAACTGAATTATTCCATCGAATTGAATTATTCACCACAACACCAAATGTTACGCCCAGTATTGCATAAGCCCCTTGGTATGCCTCTTGTTGCATGGAGGCTTTAATCAAATCTAACGCCAAAATAGCTTCAGAGACATTTCCAGAAGAAAATCCAACATTGTAGATATCAAATTCTGGGAGAGATTTTTTTACTATTTGAGGCCGAAAACCGTCACGTGAGTTTGACGCCCCAAAAAAGAATAGTTTTTTCTTTGAGGAGCGTTTAATTAATGACAAATTATTTATAAAATGTCCGACATCAGTAATATCACACGTCTGCCGATCTATAATTTTTTTGGTATCGAGATTATTTGGCATAGGAGTAGAGACAAATAAGAACAACGAGCTACAAAGACCGGTTACAATCAGAAAATAAAGGCCTATTCTTATACTGGAATACATATTCTTAAAACCCCTGATACACAAATTCAGGAGCAATATTCCAATATTCAAAGAATGCAAAAACCACAAAATACAGATTAACTGCGACACATCCTTCTTTAAAGAAAACTCTCGAACAAAAGCTTGACTCTGAAATCTTTTCTAAGAAACTTGCAATGAAATAAAGGCTCATTCCCATAATTGATGTCAGAAAATATAATTCTACAATTTTGAAAGCAGACATCATATTCCAGTAGAATAAAAACTGATCCCAAGTTAGCCAAAATCCAATAATCGCAAAACTAATGTGAGCGAATACAATTCCTGATAAAACCCCTTGCGCCAGGCTACCAATAAATGGAACCTCAAATTCTCTAAATAGAGAGAGAATTGGCTTCATTCCTACTTGCATAATTTTGGTGATACTGGCCCCTAAAGCCAACATGATACCGCAGAAAAAAAACAGTGATGACGTGCCATGCCAGATCCCCAGCAACAAAAAAGTTATGAAATAAACAATGACGCCAAAGAACAACACCCACCAATAACCTGACTTCCAATATACCAATGTTTTAAGCAGAGGCGTAAAAACATAATCTTTCATCCAGCCTGACAATGAAATATGCCATCTCTCCCAGAAGTCCAAGAAATTTTTTGCCAGAAAAGGCTTATAAAAATTCTCCGGTAATTTAAAACCAAATAAATTCCCAACGCTGATAATGATATCCATATAACCAGAAAAGTTAATGTATAAAAAAACCAAATAAATAATTGAAGTTAAGGCGAATTTCAAAGAATTCCATTGAGGGTCCTTTAAAAAACTATCCAGTACACTTTGATGTTCCAATATAAGAATGCTTGAAAGAAAAAGGACTTTAACGAGCCCTATACTTAATCGATAAAACACAGATAAATGATCAATTTCTTTAAAAGTAGCCTTAGGAATTATATCTACTTGCGCTATAAAATCTTCAACCCGTTGTATGGGGCCTGATATTAAAGTCAAGAAATTCAAGCAAAAAAGGATATATTTAGATGGTGATAAATAGCTTGAATAAATTCCCTCTTTTAGATCAAATAAAATCTGAAGCACTCGAAAGAGGATATATGAAACACCAGTTATAATTGGAAAGTGCACTAATTCAAAGCCCGATAGTTTATACACATATCCGCCTATTAATAAATAAATTACAATCCAAAAAGTAATCGCACTATTAAAAAAGGCGTTATGTTTTCGCCCATAACAAAATTTTATCAATCCATAGCCAATGAACACATAGGTTATTAATAAGATTACCTCTACTGTATCTGCTATTATAAATAAAAATATGCCACTTAATAATAGTAATACATGCATCCTCATTTGTAATGGAACATTCCAATATACAATAAGTCCAATCATGAAGAATAAAAGTACATCAAAGGAAAAAAATACCATATTAATTTTGCTTTAGTGAGGCAGAAACTAGACAAGAAATTGTTAGTTTCTTATCTAAACAAGTCTGCAATTCATGCCCTGTCATTGGCACATTAACAGTTTCAATAATTTCAAACCCATTTCTTGTAACCATATTTAAAATTTCTGCAGGATTAGTGAACAAAAATATATGATCAGGTGCCGGGCTATTTATTGGTATATTCAGGTATATCTTACCATTTGAGTTCAAGTATTTTTTTATTATTTGCAATGCCTTCTCGGGGCTTTCCAAATGTTCTAACAATTCGCTCATAACAATAGAATCAAATTTCTCATTAAGAGAAACAGAATCCATAATATTCGCTGTAATTGTATTCAATGTTGCCCCGGAGGTAATTTTTTGGAAACATTGACTAGTTTTTGACAAGGATGTTTCGCTAATATCTAGTGCAGTTAACTTCAAATTCTTTGGGCATTCGCTTGCCAACTGAAGAAGAAGACCGTGCCCGGGTCCTATTTCAAGATGATTTGCATCATTTTGTAATTTCGATAAATACTTTTTCTCATAAAAATACATCGAATATATATGATTAAACCAAACTACTTGTGATATTAGAATACCATTTAAGTAACGTGCCATAAAATCAGCATTTGCATATACTTCTCGTATAGCTTGATTGATACTTTGTATTCTATACTCACTATTCCGTCTAAAATATATTTCTTCCTCTAGTATCTTCTCACACATCCATATGTAATCACTGCAGGCGCTTTCGAGGTCCGCCCCCAACAATGTAATGATTTTAGTCGCAAGGTTATTAGAGAATTTACACAAATTGGCATTCCGGGCCGTAAAACTTTTTTTAAGAAACCGCTCTTGATTTGGTTCTAATTTAAGAATAGCTTCAAAAATTATTGCAAGTGATGGATAATTTTTTTTCAATGTTTTTTCTCTTTAAAAATATAAATTTGTGGCTATCTATCATCTAGATGAATTATAATGTTATTCATAATATGCTGATACTTTTATCACACTAAGGATAATATAATAATGGAAATAGAGAATATCACTAAAAAACTCCAATTAGTTTTTCAAACCCTATTTGATGATGAAACTATCATCATTACCAATGACTTAAGCGCTAAGGATATTCAGGAATGGGACAGCCTGAATAATATTATGTTATTCGTAGAAATTGAGAAAATCTTCAACATTCACTTTCGAACTAGTGAAATAACGAAATTGCAGAATGTAGGGGAATTAATTAGGAGGATTACCCATAAATTATCCGACAGTGTTTCTATGGCTAATTCATAATACAGAGGGTTATTTATGACCGACTCAGGTCTTTCACATCTGCTACCCTTACCAGCGAACTATTTTCATAATGAGTCAAATGGAGAAGACTGGCACACGCTTCTTCATTATAGATGTAACTTTAGACAATTATCCCTCTTGGCTTCGAAACTAACTAAAGAGTGTACTTCGTTCAGAGATAGTATAAATTTAAAACCGCTCAAATTCTGCATAATATCTAGTAATAATTCTTCTCTTCTTGTGCCCGCAATAAAGGGGACAGGTATCAGATACGGATATCACATGCAAATTACAGAATATTCCAACACCCACCCATTATTATTCCTTTCCGAGCACCAATTAAATATTTTGGACGAAACCTATGATTTTATTTTAGTAGCCTTAAACTATGAGGATATTTCTTTTTGGCATACTGACAGTGAACCAGCATATGGTATAAACACCAAAATAGAAGAATTTGTTCACCAACTAGCTCAATTGCAAAGCTCTATATTCAAGAAAACCGGAGCCACTATTTTATTTCAAAATATTCCTCGTAAGCCGCACACTATATTTGGCCATAGTGATGCAACTATAACTCAGTCAGAACAGTTTCAATTGCATCTCTTCAATCAAGCACTAGTAGCCATGACGAAACAGACTTCAAGTTATCTGTTTGACGTGGCAAGCATAGCTGAAAATGAAGGACTGAACAGATGGTATGATGAACGAATGTGGTACCTTGGAAAATTTGCTTTTTCTCCCGATTATTTGCCTCTATATGCAGATCATCTATGTCGTATAATTTCATCGATAAAGGGCGAAAGCCGTAAATGCATTGTTTTGGATCTGGATAATACTTTATGGGGAGGCATTGTCGGACAAGATGGTCTTGAAGGTATAAATCTGGGCATGGGGGATCCGGAGGGTGAAGCATTCATCACTTTTCAAAAGTATCTTCTTCAATTAAATGACAGAGGTGTCATATTGTCGGTCTGTAGTAAAAACAATAAAGCTGATGCGATTGAAGTCTTTGAAAAGCACCCTAAAATACTTTTGAAATTAGATCATATTGCTTGTTTCGTTGTAAATTGGGAGAATAAGCCGACCAACATAACGTTTATAGCCAATTCCCTTAATATTGGGTTGGAATCAATGGTGTTTATTGATGACAACCCAGTTGAGCGCGAGAATGTGCGACGATATTTACCCGTCGTCGCTGTACCAGAAATGCCCGAAGATCCTTCATTATACACACGAACTCTATCACAGGCGGGTTATTTTGAACTTCCAAAATATACTAAAGAAGACCTCTTCCGAAATGAAAATTATCAGAATAACATCAAAGTAAAAAAACTCTTATCTAATAGAATAGATATTCAAGATGGTCTTGCCGCGATCGGCATGCAACTAGAGCTAAAACCTTTTGATGCAATGGGTCGAAATAGAATTGAGCAACTCATCAACAAATCAAATCAATTCAATTTAACTACACGCAGATATAACAACAGTCAAATTAAGGTTATTGAGGAAAGTGATAGCTCCTATACCCTTCAAGTTTCCTTAAAAGACAAGTTCGGCGATTATGGAATGATTAGTGTTCTTATCGGCTCAATAGAAAACCAGACTCTATCCATAGATACATGGTTAATGAGTTGTAGAGCCATAGGAAGAGAAATTGAAAAAGCCGTATTTCAAGAGATTGTAAATTATTGCTTTGACCGCGAAATCAAAACAATAATTGGATATTATATTAAAAGCGATAAGAATGAGCTAGTACAAGATCATTATTTGAAAATGGGCTTTTATCAATCAACTATTAAAAAAAACATTACCGAATGGAAGTTGAAAATTCAACAAAAAAATATTGTCCAGCTACCATTTAAAATTACTCGGCCTCAAGGTGAGTAAGTCCAGTGACCTGAGCCCCAAGTTTCTACCATTTTTTCGTAGAGTCCTTTGCTAAATTATGAGTTAATGTGTAAGCGGTGCTTTATTCCCACCTGTTTTGGCATCTATGTAGGTGCTATGCTTGCTTCGGCGGGGTTTCAGGCTTGAAATTCCAGGGGAGATCCTCAAACAGGGTCTCGTTCAAACATTCATTACGTATTTTACCATTAAAGCTTTCGATGAAGCCATTCTGCATTAGCTTCCCGGGGGCAATGTAATGTCAGTTTATTTGAGTATCTTTCTGCCATTTTAACATAATATTTGAAGTCATCTTGAACCGCCCCGGGATTGCCGGAGGCTCCTAATCTATAGTAAAAGGAGTCATTATGAGCAATATAAAGAACAGATTTTCACCAGAGGTACGCGCGCGGGCCGTACGGCTGGTTTTAGAGCATGTTGATGAGTATTCATCCCGCTGGGCAGCGATAACATCAATTTCTGCCAAGATTGGATGTGTTCCTCAGACCCTGAATGACTGGGTCAAAAGGAACGAGGTTGACAGTGGCATGAGGGCCGGGGTTCCTGCCGATGTCGCAGAGAAGATGAAGTCTCTGGAACGAGAGAATCGGGAGCTTCGTCAGGCCAATGAGATACTGCGCAAGGCATCTGCATATTTTGCCCTTCTTTAAATATCTGGCCGGAGCTCGACCGCCCGTTCAAGAGATGATCCGTTTCATAGATGAACACCGTTCCTCTTCCGGGGTCGAGCCAATTTGCAAAGTTCTGCCGATTGCCCCGTCCACCTATTATGCCCATATTGCGGGACGAAGTGATCTGAACAAGCTCTCGGCCCGGGCAAGACGGGACCGGGGAAGCCAATATGTCTCAATCAGATATACAGAACGCCTTGCGGAAGCGGGAATTGAACCTTCCGTCGGCAGTGTCGGTGACAGTTACGACAATGCTTTGGCTGAGACAATTAACGGCCTGTACAAAGCAGAAGTCATCCATAGATGTGGACCGTGGCGATCATTTGAGGCCGTCGAGTTTGCGACCTTGAAATGGGTTGACTGGTTCAATCACCGCAGAATACTGGAACC
>JAJRQU010000075.1 GCA_024280095.1 Alphaproteobacteria bacterium
CAACGCGGGTCCATCTCTTAGCGATAAATCTTTCCCCCCCCTAAATCAATAAAAGGGGCGTATACGGTATTAGCCGCCGTTTCCAACGGTTATTCCGTACTAAAAGGTAGGTCCCCACGCGTTACTCACCCGTGCGCCACTGTCCACTACCCGAAGGTAGCTTAGCGTTCGACTTGCATGTGTTAGGCATGCCGCCAGCGTTCGTTCTGAGCCAGGATCAAACTCTCAAGTTGAGCTGATCTTGTTGTCCATATAAATACAGACGATCAAACATCCTGATCCTGTCATTACTTAAAACTCACTGACATTACTTATAATTAAATAAGCAAATCAATCTTAATAAACAACAGTCCAGGAATTAATCAGACCGCTGCCTACATCTCTCTTTCAATCTACAATGTCAAAGAACAAAAAAAACACAACAAACCCACCAATAACCCCGCCCTCGCAGACAATGTCCTCAGCGGCATATGCCGTGTCGGTGAAGCGGGTTATAAGACCAACTTCAAAACTTGTAAACAATAAAATTACATTTCTTTGACGTTTTTTACACAACCGCTGTTTTCTGCGGTTTAATGTTTGAATTTAAGGGGTTAACCATAGGCTTTAATCAAAAAACCACACAAACCCTGCGCAACTATTTGACATATGGGGCATCTATAGGCATTTTTAACCCAATATTTGTCATATTGCGTTAGAAAGAAGACATGAAAAACATAGAATCATCCGTAAAAAGCCTTAAAAATATAGTGTTTAGTCTAAATTTCGTCAAAAAGAATCGGAATCTTCTTATTGGTGCTGCCTTATTCGTTATAGGGGTGACAATGGGCAACCTCTTTGACTTCCCTGCCTCTGACTCTCAGAATTCTGACAGCCGCCCCATAATTCCTCTGGAAGAAGCCTATCCGGACAGTGTCAATTACGCGCCATCTGATGATGTTGCGTCAAAATCCGTAAATGTCCCCCCACAAGAACCAGAATATGAACGCAAAGATATCAGTATCAAGCGCGGACAAGGCATGATGGATGTTCTGGTCAATAGCGGGGCAAGTCGGCAAGATGCCTATAACGCGATCAAAGCCCTGTCCACACATTATGACATGAAGAAATTACCGGTTGGCCAGAAATTACAGGCAACTTATGATTCAGAAGGCCGTCTTGCCGAACTTAATATGCAGAAAAGCTTTGACCATATGATCCGCGTGAGCCAGTCAGAGAAAGGCTTTGAGGCCACCATAGAAGACCTGCCCTCTCTGAAATTAACCCGTCATGTGCAAGGTGTCATTAATGACAGCTTATTCTTGTCGGCTTATCAGGAAGGTCTGCCCAACAGCGTCATTGTTAATATGATCCGCATATTCTCCTTTGATGTGGATTTTCAGCGCGAGATTCGCAAGGGTGATTCTTTTGAAATATTATATGAACGCAAAATGTCTGAGGACGGGCGGCGCGTAGAAGAGGGTAATATTTTATTTGCCAAACTGACCTTGCGGGGCAAGCCCATCAGCCTTTATCGGTATCAGCCACAGAACAGCCATTTTGCCGATTATTTCCATGAAAATGGCAAGAGCGCAAAGAAAGCCCTGATGCGCACCCCCATCGAAGGCGCGCGTCTGTCATCTTATTATGGCAAACGCAAGCATCCGGTGCTGGGCTATACCCGTATGCATAAGGGGCTTGATTTCAGCGCCCCCACGGGAACACCAATCATGGCCGCCGGCGATGGTATTGTGGAGCGGGCCTCCCGCTACGGCGCCTATGGTCATTATGTACGCATCCGCCATAACGGCACCTATAAAACCGCCTATGCTCATTTGAGCAAATATGGCCGTGGAATCAAATCGGGCAAACGCGTTAAACAAGGCCAGATCATCGGTTATGTCGGGGCCACAGGCCGGGTCACCGGGCGGCATCTGCATTATGAGGTATTTGTCAACGGCAAACAGGTCAATCCCCTGCGCCTGAAGATCCCCACGGGAATCACTTTAAAAAACGCGGACAAGAAAAAATTTCTCACCCTTGCTGGAGATATCAATAACCAGATCACCGCCAAGAAAAAAAATATCCTGCTGACGTGGAATCAGAAAATTGCCATGAATGGCCTAGGCGGGGGTCAAGAAATGTTGGTAACGCCATCGCCATAATTCTCTTAACTGCCCCCAGCCATATTTTATTAAAAAGGGCGGGAATGACAATAAGGCGCGGAAGGGCGACATGAAGGAAATGCTTAAAATCATGATGATATTATTGCTCGTCTTTGCGACGACCTTTATCATTGTCAAAATGACCGGACTGCTCAGTCTGGAACAGATCGAAGGCTGGCTCATGGCGGCCAAAGATGCGCCGGCTATATATATCATGGCCATCGTCATTGCCTTATTGTTTTTAGATCTGTTCATCACTGTGCCCACCTTAAGCCTGATTATGTTGTCGGGGTATTTTCTGGGCTATCCCTTGGCGGTGTTAGCCTCAATCACGGGCCTGACCATTGCGGGATGCAGCGGCTATCTCTTAAGTTATATTTTTGGCAATCGGATTTTGCGCTTTTTGATCAAAGATACCGAAAAACGCGAGGAGATGAAGACGACTTTCCATAAGCATAGTTTCGCCATGATTCTGCTGTCAAGAGCCCTGCCCATGCTGCCGGAGATCACTTCATGCCTGTCCGGCTCAACCCGAATTCCCTTTCTTAAATTCATCTCAGCCTGGTTGATCGGCAATATTCCCTATGTGCTCATCGCCGCCTATTCCGGGTCAATCAGCACACTCAACAATCCTATGCCCGCCATATTCACCGCCATCGGCATCACCTGTTTTCTCTGGCTCGGCTGGTTTATTTTCCACCGCACCCAAATAAAAAGGGCCGCCAGACAAGCTTTGTAAATATTTGGTCTGTCCAAAGGATTAGAACCAGAACCGAATGCCGGTGACGAGTGATAAACTATCGACGTCACCACCTTCGGCGCGGGTAAAGTTAGCTGTATCACCGAGCTTCCGGCTCCAGTCCACACCAACATAAGGCGCAAATTTCCGGCGCATTTCATAGCGCAGTCTCAGGCCAAGCTGAACATCGTTAATGCCTTTTCCAATACCATATTCCCGAACCTCGCTTGCGGCAATATTGCTCTCGAAACGGGATTGTAAAATTAAACGTTGTGTGAAAACTATGTCATATGTGGCGACGAGACGGGCGGAAATATCCCCCTTGTCACTTACAAAGACAGCAGGTTCCATTTCAAACCAATAGGGGGCCAGTCCCTGAAATCCGATAACCGCAAAAGCACGGTCACCCGGAGAATTCGTGCCATAAGCGGCGTCATAACGCGCCCCGACCTGGAAATCCCAGAATGCCGTAACCACACGGCTGTAGAGGGCTTGCACCTCCATTTCGCCCGCATTGGAAGATAGCTCATCCTCGCCTTCAAACTTGACCCATATTTTATTATAATCGGTCCCGCGCCAGCCCTGCATATCCCACCGCAGCACATCTGTTCCCTGAGCATTGCGATATTCAAACTGATCGGCAATGACTTTGCTGACCGTCATCATATCCGTATCTTCAAAGCCCGCCATATGCCGATATTCATAACCGCCTGAATTGGCATGGGGATCCCGCGCATCCGCCGGGGCACTACCCCCCTGCATGGGCGGCATTTTCATTGGTTTCGCCTTGCCCGAATCCATCTTCTTCTTGTCTGAAGCCTGCTCCATTGGCATTTCCTGAGCATGCGCGGACGGAACAAAAAGACCCAGACCAAATACAGATATAATAGCAAGCGATTTATATATAGTTTTCGACATTGTTTTTCTCCTCCAAACTCTTATGCAACAACAATTTCACGGAACATACCTGCGGCCATATGATAGAGAAGGTGACAATGAAAAGCCCAGCGTCCTTCCGCATCTACCGTGACAAGCATGCTCACCCTTTGTGCGGGTTGAACAGAAATGGTGTGTTTTCTTACCTGAAATTCCCCGTCAGGGGATTCCAGATCAGACCACATCCCGTGCAGATGCATTGGGTGGGCCATAGAGGTATCATTGTGGAGAATGACACGTATTCTTTCGCCTTTCGGAAAATGTAATGGTTTGGCCTCATTAAGTTTCAGGCCATCCAGCGACCAGATAAACCGTTCCATGTTACCGGTTAA
>JAJRQU010000076.1 GCA_024280095.1 Alphaproteobacteria bacterium
TGTGGATAGCGGTTATCATGTTATGGGGATGAAACGGGAAGATGCGCCGGATTTAAGCCTCGTCTAGCAATTAAGAAAGCCTAAAAAATAAGAAAGCAAGAATATGTCATATAACAGCTTCGGCCATATCTTTCGGGTGACGACCTGGGGGGAAAGCCACGGGCCGGCCATTGGCTGCGTTATTGATGGTGTGCCAAGTATGCTGCCCATTGATGAGGCTGAAATTCAGCATTTTCTGGACAAAAGAAAACCCGGACAGAATCGTTTTATGACACAGCGGCAAGAGGCCGATCAGGTTAAAATCCTGTCCGGCACTTTTGAAGGGGTGACCACAGGCACGCCGGTCAGCCTGATGATTGAAAATACCGACCAAAGATCAAAAGATTACGGCGACATCAAAGATAAATTCCGGCCCGGTCATGCGGATTTTACCTATATGGAAAAATATGGCATTCGGGATTATCGGGGCGGCGGCAGGTCATCGGCCCGCGAAACCGCCTGCCGGGTTGCCGCCGGTGCGGTGGCGCGAAAGATATTAGGCGGCGGCATTCAGGTCAAGGGGGCCTTGGTTCAAATTGGCGAACATAAAATAAATCCCGGTAATTGGGACTGGGACGAAGTGAACAACAACCCTTTTTGGTGCCCTGACAAATCAATGGTGCCAGTGTGGGAGAAATATCTGGACGACATCCGCAAAAAAGGCAGTTCCATCGGGGCGGTGATCGAAGTTCGTGCCATTGGCGTTCCCGCCGGCATTGGCGCTCCGGTTTATGCCAAACTGGACAGCGACCTTGCCGCCGCCATGATGAGCATCAATGCGGTAAAGGGCGTTGAAATCGGCGAAGGCTTTAACGCGGCCCGCCTGACCGGCGAAGAAAATGCAGATGAGATGTATAGAGATGATGACGGCAACCCGGCCATTCGAACCAATCATGCGGGCGGGATTTTAGGCGGGATCAGTTCCGGCAAGGAAATTATCTGCCGATTTGCGGTCAAACCAACCTCATCCATCCTCACCCCCCGAAAAACCGTGGACAGACATGGCAGGGAGACAGAAATTATCACCAAGGGCCGCCATGACCCCTGCGTCGGCATTCGCGCCGTCCCCGTCGGCGAAGCCATGATGGCCTGCGTCCTCGCCGACCATATCCTGCTGCATAGAGCGCAGCAGGGGTAAGTGATTGTTTTATTTTAAAGGCAAGCTTTTGGAAACAAAATAAAAATCTAATTTACTTTGAGCGGGTAGGTTTTAATTCGGTAACTGTCACCGTAATCACAAGAGCTGTTGAAAAACTATCTGCGATGCAAAATTTCATTTAGGCACCTTATTTTTTTTCATCTATTGGGCGCGTTACCCCAATGAGTTTGCCTTCAGAAATTCTGGTTGCCAGTTTTTCCTGATCGCGAACAGCCAGTAGCAAGAGTATCTCATCTAGTTCACCTCGATATTGGTAACGAAGTTTCAAAAGTTCTTTGGCATTCCTGATTTGCAACGCCTTGAGCTCCTCTTGTTCTTTTTCAAGCTCCACAGCCATTCTGGCAGTCTTAATTGTTTCCTGTTTATTGCGTTCACCGCGAATGTGGCGTTCTGTATAAAAATCTATCAGCCTACCAATGATCTTATCAACGAATTCGAGGGCTTTTCCTATCCCGATCAGATCAATGCCACCAGGCGAGGCATATTCAATTCTTGAAACCTGCAAACGCTCATTTTCATCAGCAGTCATACGTGTTTCTTTTAACATCCAGTCATTTAAATAATTCAGCCTGTAATCATTTGATGAGAACGGCATTTCTCTTTCATAAAAGAGAATATCAGAAAAATCCTGACGATGCCGATGTCCTAATGCTTTATAATACAAAGATTCAGTAGCTTGTAGAACTTCAATGAAATCCTCTGGTTCCCAATTTCCTTTAATTTTTAATCTCAACATATTTTTCTCCCTATACATCCGGCCAATATTCAGCCTGTTGACACAGCCCCATATGCGCAAGCGCCCAGCTATTATACAGAATTAACTTTGGTTGGGTGGGATAATACTGTAATCTGGTAATCTGGGGACAGGGTAATCTGGGGACAGGTAATCTTGGGACAGTATACTAATTTAGTACCTTATCGCTTAGCCTTTTTTGCACCCCATATGTTACATAAGCATTACGGACAGTAACCGAATTAACCGTAATTACGGATTCTGCGAAATTCTGCAGATTCCCCCATTTGAGGAAAAACAAAAAAAAGATAACGACAGAGAGGGGGACTCAAGTAGTGAGCGCGTAGCGAACCATAGTTCGCGCCACCAGATAAAAACATTATCTTAAACTATCCACATAAATCAAAATAGCTTGGATGCGGTGGGTGTCTTCGATTTGGGTGCGGTCGCCGCCGTAGCGGATGACATTTTCCTGTTTGGTGCGCCAAAGATCAACATAGTCTTTTTTCTCATGACTAAAGGGCTTGCTCTCTGGTGGGGTATCCAGATTTATTTCCGGCTGACAACTCAAGTTTATGTGATCAGCATAACTGATGGCGCCGGCGTTATAGAGCTGGCTGCTCAAGGAAATAATGTCGCGGGGGGACGCACTCCTAACGTCAATATTCTGGGAAACTTGGCGCCAGACATTCGATATAGAAACATTGTCCACAGCGGCGGATGCCTCTTGAGGCCTTACGGCTTTACTTTTACCCGCATCTGACTTTTCGATATTCAATTTTTCCCGCTCTGCCTGATTGAGATTATTTTGACGAAAAAGCCCTTCTGTGCCAACTTGCATTTTATTCATATCCATGACGCATCTTTCATTGTATGTTTTTATTTGCCTTAATACACAGCAAATAACATGCCAATATTCTCCTTTCAAAAATCGGCTGAATTCTGCGGCCATAGGTTAACGCATTATTAACAAACGAATATTTACGTTTTATTAACCATAAGTTTAGGGTATTTTTTACCCTGATGAGAGTATATTGCCTATTGCCTTAAGGGGGCATGAATAACTATGAAAAATTTTATGTTGTTTGAGGGATTTTCTCATTTTTTAACCGATGAATTTAAGGAAAGAATTCAACGGTTAAAACAAGCCACAAGTTCAAGATGCGGTGAATAGAGAAACTGATCCACGGGCAATATATCACCCATGACAAACCCCCCATCAACCAACGCCCTTGCATCCCGCGCGAAGGTTGCCGGATTACAAGACATCATCACAATTTTTTCAAGGGGGGAATTGATGATTTCCGCGACCTGCTCCCTTGCGCCGGCCCTTGGCGGGTCAAGCACAACCGCATCATATTTTTTTAA
>JAJRQU010000077.1 GCA_024280095.1 Alphaproteobacteria bacterium
ATGGTGATAAGATCAACGTAATCAAGGGCATCCCTTGACGTTGTTGCCTGCAAAACCTATATGAATAATATTAATTTGTAACTCTAGACGAATCATTGGTTTTTATAACATAAAAGCACAGGTGAAAAGCAAGAGGGAATTGGATATTGTATAATGTTTGATAATATACGCCACGATATTTCTGTCGTCATGGAGCGGGACCCGGCAGCAAAATCGAAAATTGATGCTTTGATATCTTATCCGGGCGTGCATGCATTAATTTTTTATCGTATAGGACATTGGGCCTGGGCAAATGGTTTTACCACGCTAGGCAGGTTTATATCTCATATTGGTCGTTTCTTTAGCGGGATAGAAATTCATCCCGGCGCAAAAATCGGCAAGGGTGTCTTCTTTGATCATGGCATGGGCATTGTGATTGGTGAAACGGCAGAAATTGGTGACAATGCTACGCTTTATCAGGGGGTCACGCTTGGGGGAACGTCGCTGGAAGGCGGCAAGAGACATCCCACATTGGCCAAAGGCGTTATTGTAGGCGCGGGTGCCAAGATACTCGGGCCGATCCATGTGGGTGAAAATGCCCGTGTTGGCTCCAACGCCGTTGTTGTTAAATCCGTCATGGAAAATGCCACTGTCATTGGTATCCCGGCCAAGGTGGTTCAGCCACCGGCGCAAAAAGATATAAATGATTTTTGTTCCTATGGCTTATCAACTGACGAATTACCAGACCCCATTGCAAGATCACTTGAAGGTATGTTCGATATGATTTGCGGCTTGAAAAGCCGCGTGGAAGAACTGGAAGGGGAACTGGCGGCAAAAGAGACACTGGATAAAGTTAAAAAAATTCCAAAGCTCAAGAAGTCCCCTAAAAGAGCGGCCAAATCAGATACTGCCAACTGAAATGATCTATCTTGACCATAATGCGACAGCTCCCATCAGGCCGGAAGTCATTGATGAAATGAGCTGTGTGATGAAGAGGGGCGGCAATCCTTCTTCTGTCCACGGCGTTGGTCGTCATGCCAAGTCTGTTCTGGAGAAATCCCGCCAAACCATATCGCAAATGGTCAATTGCCGTCCTCAGTAAATTATTTTCACGGGCGGCGGTACCGAGGCCAATAATTTAGCGCTTAATGTAAAAAGCTTGGATCATATTATCATATCCGAGACGGAACATGATTCCATATTGCAAATCCGGAAAAACTTTAAAGGACGCGTTGAGATTCTACCCGTAAATGAGCATGGTCTGGTTATGCTCGAAGATCTAGGGAATGCCTTGACCCATGCCGGAAAAAATACCCTGGTTTCTATCATGCTGGCCAATAATGAAACCGGCGTCATTCAAGATATAAAATCACTCGCCCGGATAAGTCATGAGGCCGGTGCCTTATTTCATACGGATGCCATTCAGGCCTTGGGTAAAATTCCAGTTGATTTCAGGGCATCAGGGGTGGATTTGATGTCACTCTCTGCCCATAAGTTTGGCGGCCCTCAAGGGGTTGGTGCCTTAATTGCCCAAGAAAAGATTACGTTAGAGCCGTTAACATATGGCGGAGGACAAGAAGTGGGCCGAAGATCCGGTACCGAAAACCTTGCCGGCATAGCGGGTTTTGCCAAGGCGGTTAGCCTTGTGCCACAAAATATTCAAGCCATGAAAGCTTGCAAAAAAATAAGAGACCGCATTGAACAGGAAATTGGTGAATATGCGCCGGAAGCCTGTTTTTATGGGGCGGCGGCCGGCAGGCTACCCAACACATCCACCATTCTGATGCCCGGCGTATCCAGCGAAACACAGGTCATAGCTTTTGATTTAGAGGGATTATGCGTCAGCTCTGGTTCAGCCTGTTCTTCGGGTAAGGTCACGCCGTCTCATGTGGTCGCCGCCATGGGCGGAGGGCAGGATCAGGCCCTGTCAACCATTCGCGTAAGCCTTGGCCCGGATACGACGCAGCAGGATGCCGATGCCTTTATTTTTGCATGGAAAAAATTATATGACCGGAAAAAAATGTCATGACGGATTTGCCCATATATCTGGATTATCAGGCGACAACGCCGCTAGACCCTAGGGTGCTTGCGGAAATGATGCCCTATTTAACCACAAAGTTCGGTAATCCTCATTCAAACCATAGCTTCGGTTGGGAGGCCGCTGCGGGCGTTGAAATTGCGCGCAAGAATGTCGCAGACCTGATTGCTGCGGCACCTGAGGATATCATTTTCACATCCGGCGCCACTGAATCTAATAATCTGGCCATAAAAGGCATGGCCTATGCCCTATATCCGTTAAAAAATCATATTATCACAGCAGTGACGGAACATACGTGCGTTCTGGAAAGCTGTGCTGCGCTGAAAAAAGCAGGGTTTGACGTGACATTTCTGCCTGTTGATAAAAACGGTTTGATTGACCTTGCGCAACTGGATCAGGCCATCACAGCGAAAACTTCTCTTGTGTCTATTATGGCCGTGAATAACGAAATTGGCGTCATTCAAGATTTAAAATCCATTGGGAAGATTTGTAAGCGCAAAAAAGTGATATTTCATACAGATGCCGCGCAGGCTGTTGGTAAGATAGCTCTTGATGTATCTGCTATGAATATTGACCTTTTGAGCATTTCTGGTCACAAAATATACGGACCCAAGGGCGTGGGCGCGTTGTATTTACGCCCAAACGCAAATATTCAACCTTTGGCCTTGTTTGATGGCGGGGGGCAGGAAAGGGGGCTTAGGTCAGGCACAATAGCGCCGGCCTTATGCGCCGGTTTAGGGGCGGCCTGCAAAATCGCCAAGCAGGATATGGACAAAGATAATGATCATGTTCGTAATCTGGCAGAAAGAATGAAATCAGCAATTTTTGACGGCCTTGACGGCGTCCATCTGAATGGCTCTGAAAAACAGCGTTATATGGGCAATTTGAATTTAGTTTTTGAGGGGGTGACGGGGGATGCTCTGATTAAGGAACTACGCAATATTGCTTTTTCTGCCGGGTCGGCCTGTTCAACGGGCCGCGCTGAACCCTCCCATGTTTTAACCGCGATCGGCCTTGATAAAACTCAGGCCGATTGCTGCGTTAGAATTGGCATTGGCCGAATGACCACAGATCAGGAAATTAATTATGCCACAAACCATATCATTGATGCTGTTAAAAAATACGCACAAGGCTTTAATTTGATTTCAAGCCTGAGGCAAATCTTTTTAAGGCCACATAAGCTGTGCTGTTAATGGGTGTCGGCACGTTGTGAAGCTTACCTAATCGATGCAATGTGCCTTGTATCCATTCCAATTCCAGCCTGTTGCCGCATCTAAGGTCAAGACATTGGGACGCGATCATTTCTTCTTGTTGATCATCTGATATAAGAAGGGTTAATATATCATCTATTATGCTTTCTGGCAGTGCAATATCCATGGCCTTGGCAACATTAAATACTTCCCACATTGCCGCCAGCAGTATTTCTTTGGTATCCGGATCAGCGCACATAGTTTTAGTCCCACTATCCGTCAAAGACCCCAATCCGGCATTGGCGCAGAGAAGGACAAATTTAGACCAGAGCATTTCTTTCATATTATCTGCGCGGTGGCCAATAAGCCCTGCCTGTTCAAATATATTTTCCAGAATATCGGTTCTGGCACTTGGCAAATTGTCAGACTCGGAAAATTGGATGGTATCATTGCCGCCGGAATGTTTAATGACGCCGGGGGACTGAATAGAGGCCGAGACATATATTGCCCCGCTAATCGTTTTTCCAGCGCCAATAACACTTGATATAATATCGGCACTTTCCACCCCATTTTGTAACGTCAATAGGAATGTATCATGGTTCATCATAGGCTTGCAGGCAAGGGCCGCGGGCTTCGTATCATAAAGTTTGACGCAAAACAGGATTAAGTCAACAGGCCCCACATCCCGAGTATCCTCATATACCGACGGCTTATCAATATGAATGTCTCCCTTTTGGGAAATGAGCTTCAGGCCATTTGATTTAAGAGCGTCCAAATGCCTGCCGCGCGCTATAAAAATAACGTCATGACCAGATACCGCTAGTTTGGCCCCTAAAAACCCGCCCATACCGCCGCTGCCCATGATTGCGATGCGCATTTTTCAAACTTTCTTTAGAAATTTCAAGGTAATAGCCGCATATTCTTTCGGTTTTTCAGCATGGAGCCAATGACCCGTCCCAGCGAGGGTTGCAATTTCAGCCTTTGGAAACAAGTCATAAATCGCCGGGAAATATTCTTCTTTCACATAATCAGATAAATCCCCCCGTATGAATAGGCTCGGCCCTTGATAGGGTGTCCCGTTCGGTATCTTTGTAATATCTTCATAACCGCATTCCAGCCCCTTGACGTTAATGCGCCAAACAAAGGATTTATCTTGATCGCGAACCAGATTGGTCAGCAGAAACAGCCTTACTTCTGGCATTTCTACGAAATCTGCCAAAATCTGTTCGGCTTCCTTTCGGGAAGAGACCGCGCGCCGACTAACCTCATTCATGCCCTCAAATATGCGATCATGATGGTGAGGATATTCAACAGGAGCAATGTCACCTGCGATAAGGCAAGAGATTCTTTCGGGAAAATTCAGGGCCACCTGCATAGCGACCTTCCCGCCGAGGGAATGCCCCATCAAGGCCGAATTTTTCAGTTTGTGATCATCCATAAATTCAATGATGTCTGACGCCATAGCATCAAATGAAACATCATCGTCATGGGGAGAGGCCCCATGATTCCTAAGATCCAGACAGTAAACCGTGAAATGCGCGCCATAAAGCTTTGCGAGTGTGCGAAAATTGCTCGCAGAACCAAATAGCCCGTGTAAAATTATTAAATTGGGGCCTGTGCCAACGCTATAGTAATTCAATCTCATTTTTTATCCTGCTTATTAAGGCCCGCTAGTATAACCGGAAATAAGCCTTGGACGCGATATTTCTCGAAAACAAAAAAAGAAGCAAGCCCCGGGGTAAGGGGCTTGCTTCACAAGACAGGTAAGAGGGGTAGTAGGGGTAATTACCGTTTGAAAGTAATTTCACCTGTCTTGCTGTTCAC
>JAJRQU010000078.1 GCA_024280095.1 Alphaproteobacteria bacterium
CCATAAGGTCACATTAAGCGTGTCAAACATCACGGTTGCCGAAGTGTTCCATATGCTGAATCCGTCAATGGTCTGACCAAAGAAACCGGATGAGGCATTGATCGAATTCTCGGTAGAGGATTGGTAATATCCATTCACCCGCAAAATCAGATCCATATCCGCCGTTAACTGCGTGGTATAATCCAGATTAAGATTAAGCATATGTTCCGGCACACCGGGCAGGACACTGCCTTTTGGTGCAATCAATGTGGCCGCAGCGGTTGGAGCTAACATATCCGCATTCAGCTTGGCATCAACGTAAGCATAGCCAAAGTTATAATGCAATTTTTCACTAAGTTGACCATCCAGTTCCAGCTCAAAACCCTTGGTTCTGGCCTGTCCACCGTTCTGCACGGCAAAGAAACCGAAATTTGTTGTTGATGTATTGAGCTGGGCATCTTTCCAATCCATATAGAAGAAACTGGCCACATAGCGTATATTCTCATGACTGCCTTTGATGCCAATTTCATAGCTGTCCACCCGGTCAGAACCATAGGTGAGCCAGCCAGGATCTTCGGCAAAATTACCACTTAAAGGCACAGCATTGGTGCCGCCCCGACGATAACCCTGCGAGAATGTGGCATAAACTTTATCATTTCCTGAAAAGTCCCAAGAAAGATTGCCTTTAAACAATGTGCCTGATTCATCTTGTTTGTCAGTTGCATCAACTGGTGCTGCAAAGCCGATAAACAGGGGTAATTCCATACGAACATCTGATGTCACGTCAGAATTAAATTGACGAATACCGCCCGTGAAATGCACATCATCGCTCAGATCGTAAGTAATCTCGCCAAAGAAAGCCAGTTCCTTGGCATTGGTCAGGCCGTTATAATCAAAGTCCTGATTTGATGGATTAAGAAAGGAGGAAAAGCCAAACAAAGCATTCACATATTCTTTAAATCCGCGCAGAAAACTCTGTTGGGTGGATCGCTTGTCCTGATCCTGATAATAGACACCGGCCACATAATTGAACGGGCCCTCATTATCAGAGGCAAGGCGTACTTCCTGTACAAAACCCTTATCCTGATACCCCCGGTTCGCCACCGCCATAGGCCGGGCATAATTGTAATAGAAGGCAGAAAGCCAACCGACCTGCGCATAAAAACCGGTATTCTCACTGGTGCTGCTGCCCTGATGGTCATAATAGGATGTTGAAGATGTCAGGGTTGCAAAGCCCATATCCACATTCACTTCCAATGCAGCCATTTCAACATCGGCCTGAGATGGCTCCAATTGAATAGAACCTGCTTCATACTTGCCATATGTATTGCCAAAACCATCCTGAAAACCTTCCGCAGAGGCCCGACGACCACCGATGCGATCGGACTGGCGGGTATAGGTAATCGTTGCATCCGCAGATTCCCCCATATTCATCAGCAAACTGCCCCGAAAGAACCAAGATTTATAGGTATCGGCATCTTTTTTAGTTTCGAATGTGGCATCTGGTGACAGAACGCCATTTGGTGCAACAGGCGTACCTGTCTCATCCAGTTTATACAGGGAAACATAATCGGTCAGGCCCGCATAATCAGCCCGGCTACCCACCGCCCGAAAGGCAATATTTTCAGAAATGGGAATATTGACTGTAACATCCCCCAGAAAGCTGACGCCGTCCGAGCCATCCGTGTTGCTTGCCGACCCTTGCACCCAAAGGCTGAATTCATCCAGTTTTGGTTTGGCCGTAATATAACGTACCGTCCCACCCAGGGCTCCAGAGCCATAGAGCGTACCTTGCGGGCCGCGCAGAACCTCAACCCGTTCCAGATCTTTCAGCATCACATTGGCAAAAATCGGGGTTTCATTGATATAAGTCGCCACCGTGGGCGCAGACAAAACCGCCACATCACCGTTCAGCGAGCTATCCACATTCAAACCGCGAATACGGATATTATTGATCACGCCGGCATTACGTGGCCCCCGGTCCGTAATGGCCACACCCGGGATAGAGCGCAATAATTCCGCCGCATCCAGCATCTTGGAATTTTCTATCTGAACGCCTGAAACAGCCGAAATATTATAAGGGACATCCTGTATGGTTGTGGAACGGCGTGTTGCCGTTACCATAATTTCATCCATGACAATGATATCATCCTTGGCCGCTTCATCTTCTGCGGCAAGGGCGGGGCTGATCATTGAAAGGGCAGTCGTAGAAAGCAGGGCGTAAAAGGTCTTTTTTCCGATAGCTGACATATTTATTTCCTCCATATATTTTTAAGCTACCTTAAAAATATGTCATACTTTTATTTTATAGTCAACTATATCTTTTGCTTTTACTATAGACTCGCTTCGTATCTAACCTATTTTTGCACCCTTATCCCGTCCAATATAAAGTCCACATCCTTTGCTATGGCGGCCCGCAATTCATCACGGGTAAAGTCATCCAGATAAATATAGGTCAGAAAATGTATGCGTTCGATGCGCGTGAACAAATAAGCCACATAATGGCAATCCGTATCAGACTTGAAAATACCTTCTTTAACGAAATGCACCAATACCTTCTCAATGGCCTTGGCAAGGCCGTCTACGATGGTATCAAGATATTTCGGTGCCACGGTCGGATCCGGCGTTGTGGCAATAAAGGCCACCACATGCCCCCACAATTCCCGCGACAGCGCAGACAGGGTGTCATCCACATTGGACATGATCACATCTGTTAACAGATCAGCAGGCTTTGCCGTATCCGCCAAGGCGACAAAGCCATCCAGCTTTTCCTTGATGCCTACTTCCCCCCGCGCCACAAGGGCCAGCAACAATTCGCCCTTAGAGCCATAATAATTATAGACCGTCGCCGGAGATACCAGAGCGCGCTCGGCGATGGCCTCTATCGTAGTATCATCAAAGCCTTTTTCGACAAATAGATCACCCGCCGCACCCTCTATCAGGTTACGCCGCTGTGCCTTTTGTTTTTCTCGTAAACTCGCCATTTCATTCCCTTACGTGGCCTTGTTAACCACATATTCTAAATTTATATTTAACTATAATTTTATAGCTCTATATATTTATAACAGTTTTGGGAACAAAAAAATGTTTTTTAGAAACTACCGATCATCCAATATCCGCATTAGACAAGTTGATAAAATCCCCATACCCTCAGCAAGAAGGTCATCACTGATGGTCAGCGGGGCAAGGAAGCGAATTACATTGCCCCGTGTTCCGCAGGACAACAGGATAAGCCCGGCCTTGGCCGCTGCCTGAACCAACGCCTTGGCCATATCTGCATCGGCCTGCATGGGGTCATTATCCTTAATCAGTTCCAACGCCACCATGGCCCCCAATTGCCGCACTTCACCAATGCAGTTCAAGTCAGACAGCTGCTTTAAATGCCCGACAATCATTTCACCCAGAATTTCTGAACGCTCAACCAGTTTTTCCTGTTCAATAACCTCCAGCACCGCCAGCGCCGCCGCAATAGCAATTGGTGACCCCGCATAGGTGCCGCCCAAGCCGCCCGGTTTGGCCGATTGCATAACATCCTTGCGGCCCGTCACCGCCGATAAGGGGAAACCCCCGGCTAGACTTTTGGCCAAGGTTATCATGTCCGGTTCAATTCCGGCATATTCGGTGGCAAACATCCTGCCGGTTCTGGCAAACCCGGTTTGGATTTCATCCATGATCAGCAAAATGCCAAACTGATCACATTTTTGCCGCAGGGCCTGAATGAAGCGCGGTGAGGCAATATTAAAGCCGCCCTCGCCCTGCACCGGCTCGATAATCATGGCCGCGACCCGCGCCGGATCAATATCGCTGGCAAAAATACCATCCAGCGCCGCCAGAGCCTGATCCTCGCTACAGCCCAGATAATCATTGGGAAACGGGGCATGAAAGACGTCAGACGGGAATGGGCCAAACCCTACCTTATAGGGCACCACCTTGCCGGTCAGCGCCATACCCATCATGGTCCGGCCATGAAAGCCGCCCGAGAAGGCAATGATGCCGGGCCGCCCGGTATGGGCCCGGGCAATCTTGATGGCATTCTCCACCGCCTCCGCTCCCGTGGTCAGGAAAATAGTCTGTTTGGGACTATCCCCCGGCACCAGATCATTCAGCTTTTCCGCCAGTTCAATATAACTGGCATAGGGCGTAATCTGAAAACAGGTATGGCTGAAACAGTCCAGTTGCGCCTTCACAGCGTCAGTAATTTTGGGATGATTATGGCCCGTATTGACCACGGCAATGCCCCCGGCAAAGTCAATATAACGCTTGCCCTCCACATCCCAAATTTCCGCATTTTTGGCCTTCGCCGCAAAGACAGGCAACATTGTTGCCACCCCGGCCGGAACCGCCTGCTCGCGCCGGGCCTGTAACTCTGTATTCTTTAACATCATATCAACTCACGTTAGTCCGCCAAGGCAGATATATTTAATTTCAAGATAATCATCGAGCCCATATTTGGACCCCTCCCGCCCAATGCCGGATTGTTTAACGCCGCCGAACGGGGCCGCTTCGTTGGAGATTATTCCCTCATTCACCCCGACCATGCCATAGTCCAGAGCCTCCGATACCCGCCATATACGGCCAAGGTTGCTACTATAGAAATAGGACGCAAGGCCGTAGATGGTATCATTGGCCATTTCCACAGCCTCCGCCTCTGTCTCAAAACGATAGAGCGGTGCCACGGGGCCAAAGATTTCCGTCTCGAAAATCGCCATATCCCGGCGCACATCGGTCAGGATAGTCGGCTGATAATATTGCCCGCCCTTCTCATGCACCGCGCCGCCGGTCAGAATTGTCGCGCCCTTTGAGGTCGCATTCTGAACCAGCCGTTCGACCTTGTCCATGGCCGCACCGTTAATCAGTGGCCCATTGGTCACGCCATCCTCGTCATAGGCCCCCACTTTCAGGCCCTCTACGGCCTGTTTCAATCGCTCGGCAAAAACATCATAGATACCGTCCTGCACAAAGATACGATTGGCACAGACACAGGTCTGACCACTGTTGCGATATTTTGACGCCATGACGCCGGCAACGGCCTGATCAATATCCGCATCATCAAAGACGATGAACGGCGCATTCCCGCCCAATTCCATAGACACTTTCTTGACCGTATCCGCACATTGCCTAATCAGCATCTTGCCCACATTAGTCGAGCCGGTGAAAGACAGTTTTCGCACCACTGGACTTGCCGTTAGCACTCCGCCCACCGTTGCTGAATCAGTCGTTGTGATCACATTGAATATGCCCGCCGGAAAACCCGCACGCGCCCCAAGCTCCGCCAGAGCCAGCGCAGAAAGCGGTGTTTCCTCGCTGGGTTTGACAATCACCGTACACCCCGCCGCCAAGGCCGGGGCCACTTTACGGGTAATCATCGCATTGGGGAAATTCCACGGCGTGATCGCCGCCACGACGCCTACCGGCTGCTTTAAGACCAAAACCCGCTTGTCAGAGGCCGGGGCCGGAATAATATCGCCGTAGATACGCTTGGCTTCCTCCGCATACCATTCGATATAGGAGGCACCGTAGGCAATCTCGCCCAGGGATTCCGCCAATGGCTTGCCCTGTTCCTCACTCATCAAAACGGCAAGGTCCTGTTTGTTGGCCAAAATCAGATCATGCCATTTGCGAAGAATGGCCGCGCGTGCCTTGGCGGTCTTTGCCGCCCAAGGCCCCATGGCCCTGTCCGCAGCCGCAATGGCCGCAGCCGTTTCTTCCGAGCCCATATCGGACACGGACGCCAAAAGCGCACCCGTTGCCGGGTTGGTGACATCAAAGGTCTTGCCGTCTTTTGCGGCCCGCCATTCACCATCTGTAAAGGCCTGATCATGTAATAAGGATTGGTCGTTCAGTTTCATCATTTCAAACTCCGGATAATAGATTGGATTATTTTACACCGTCCCGGCCCATCTATCCATATATCCAAAGTTATAGGGATTATTGATGATAAGCGATCAGAGGATCCTCCGACCCGTCCCCGGTCATATGGGCTAATGCGCCTATGAACAGGGAGAATAGCTCGGTCTGTGAACTAATATCAAGTTTGGCATAAATATTATTACGGTGAACTTTGACCGTACCCGGCGAGATTCCCATACGGCCCGCCGTGGATTTTGCCGAATGACCCATCAGCAATAAATGCAGGACTTCACTTTCCTTGGCAGACAAGTAAGACGTGCCAAAAGTCTCCAATGCCTGAATGAAGCGGATATTGCCCTGTGCTGCTTTTGCCCCGCTATTCTGCCATTGTTTTCGGCATATAGAATTCAGAACGGGCATCATATCCTGCAATATGGCAAGCTCTTTCTTGCCAAAGCCCCGCCTACCCGCCTTGCGCCCCAAAGCCAGCGTAATAGCAGATTGGTCGGACAGGGGGATAAAGATATTAACCTCATCCCGCAGGCCGGAAACTTTATAATAGCTACGGTAATAATCACTTTTCAGAAAATGGTCCGGGGCGATGTCCTGTAACCTCAAGAGCCCCTGAATGTTCCCCTCGGCAAAATGCTGATAGAAGGGATCCAGAAGATAAGGCCCCTCCAGATAACTTTTCAGATTTTTCTGGTGGTCCATATTATTTAGATTTTCATATAATATTTCCGGAATCCCTGCCTTGTGATACTGAAAAACGATAAAACTTTCTATGAGGACCCGCGAAGATATAACCTTGAACAGATTTTCCGAAACCGCACGGTTACCGGACGCTTCAAACAGCGCCGTAATTCTTTCGTTCCAGTCATAAAAGTCTGATGTCACCGTCATTCTACAATATCCCTAATCCTGTTTAACGGGATAAGGCTCAGTTTGCTTCTCTTTGGGGAAATGATAAATATAGCGAATAAAATTATATCAACGTCACACTCATTACGGGATAACGGCATGGAAACCATACTATAGTCCAAAAAAAGATTTTTCTGACCATTTTAACTTGTCAGAATATATATAGGGCCGTCTGTTTTCCACCAGCAAATCATATCTGCATTTCATATAACAATCAAGCATAGACAACTCATCCAGATATCTCCCGGTGACATCATGCCCTATTGCCTTAACTGATTCAGTCCCTACCAATCTGAATTTATACCGGCAGGGTGAGAACGCCGGTGCAATAATCCCCCACTGAGGCGGCGTAATATTACGCTAGAGATGGTTCTACTTTGTTGGACGCATTTGCCAAGTGCCTTTAATGGAGCCTATATTTTATAAAGAAGGATGCGGCCATCCCGTAACTCTTGCTTATCCTCATAATATGCCATTACCCAATTTGCTGTTCAAAAGTTTGAAGGAATTTTGAATAATGCTAACTGAGTACGTTAGGGAATACAACGTTTTGTAGAATGTTTTTAGAATACAAAAAAGGCCTGCGTAAAAACGCAAGCCTTTGATTTAATTGAGTAATTTCGTATTTCTGTCTTAACGTTTGGAGAACTGGAAGCTCTTGCGGGCTTTGGCTTTACCGTATTTTTTACGTTCAACAACACGGGCATCGCGGGTTAGGAAGCCATTGGCTTTCAGGGCCGGACGCAGGTCAGGTTCATAATATGTCATCGCCTTGGAGATACCATGACGTACCGCGCCGGCCTGACCGGACAGACCGCCGCCTTTAACCGTTGCAATCACATCAAATTGACCCACGCGGGATGTCACACCGAAAGGCTGGTTAACAATCATGCGTAACGTTGGACGGGCAAAGTAAATTTTTTGGTCCCGGCCATTGATCGTGATGATGCCTTTACCCGGCTTGATCCAAACGCGGGCAACCGCATCTTTACGCTTGCCTGTTGCATATGAACGACCTTGCGCGTCGATCTTTGGCTGAACAACAACAGTCTCACTATCGGTTTCCTGAGCAGGGGCAGCCTTGGCCTTGATTTCTGAAGTAATATCCTTCAGGTCTTCCAGCGTTTTCTTTTCTTCAGCCATTATGCCCTGCTCCTTGTATTCTTGATATTCATTGCTGCCACATCAATAACCTCAGGGTTCTGGGCGGCATGTGTATGTTCTGGTCCAACAAAAACCCGCAAATTCTTCATCTGCTGACTACCGAGCGAGCCGCTGGGCAGCATCCGCTTCACAGCCTGAACCACCACACGTTCCGCATGATCGCCTTCGAGGATATCACGCGGCGTGCGCTGTTTGATCCCGCCCGGATAGCCTGTATGCCAGTAATAGATCTTATCATCCATTTTTTTGCCGGTAAGCTTTACTTTCTCAGCATTGATAACAATGATATTATCGCCATCATCCATGTGAGGCGTAAATGTAGGCTTATGTTTGCCGCGCAGACGAGAAGCAATGATCGCAGCCATACGGCCAAGGACAATTCCCTCGGCGTCAATGACGAACCATTTTTTCTCAATATCTGCTGGCGTCGCAGAATAGGTTTTCATCTCATTTTCCTTAAGTCAAATTCAGCGCGATTTCAAAATAACATCGCGCCATAAAACTTGCGCAATATGCCAGTAATTTCTTGAATGTCAACGGGAAATATTGGTATAAATTCATATAGTTACAAACATGGTATTATAATACCATACCCTAAACCACTTTAACTACATGTTTTTTACGCCCTTTAAATAGCCACAATATAAGGACACGAGACAAATGACTGAAAACTATAGCTTTTCAACATTAGCCATACATGCCGGACAACAAGCCGACCCTGCCACAGGCGCTTGCGCAACGCCGATTTATCAAACGGCCTCTTTCGAGTTCAACACGGTGGAACAGGCCGCTAATCTGTTTAATCTGGCGGAGTTCGGTAATATATACAGCCGACTCACCAACCCAACAGTGGCGGTGTTGGAGAATCGTGTCGCTGCCCTCGAAGGCGGGACGGCGGCACTGGCGGTCTCCAGCGGCCATGCGGCACAATTTACCGTATTCCATACTTTGTTGGAGCCCGGCGATGAAATCCTCGCCGCCAACAAGCTTTATGGTGGTTCGGTCAATCAAATGGGGGAAAGTTTTAAAAAATTCGGCTGGAAAACAACTTTCGTTGACCCCACGCCAGCAAACTTTAAAGCCGCCATGAATGATAAGGTGAAAGCCATCTTCATTGAGAGCCTCGCCAATCCGGGCGGCGTGGTCACGGATATTGCCGCCATTGCCGAGGTCGCCCATGCGGCAGGCATCGTCCTGATTGTTGATAATACGCTGGCCAGTCCCTATTTATGCCGTCCCATCGAACATGGTGCGGATATTGTGGTTCACAGCCTGACCAAATTCCTCGGCGGGCAAGGCAACAGCATTGGCGGCGTCATTATCGACAGCGGAAAATTCGACTGGATGGCCCCCAAATCACGTGATAAATATAAAACCCTGAGCGCGCCCTGCAACAGCTATCACGGCATGGTCATTGGCCAAGTTTTCGGCGCCGCCATGGGCAATATCGCCTTTGCCATTGCCTGCCGCGTCCTGAGCCTGCGCGATATTGGCC
>JAJRQU010000079.1 GCA_024280095.1 Alphaproteobacteria bacterium
CTATCTCTTATGATCACACTTTTTTCTGTGGTGATATGACCAATTATCGTTAACGAAAGGCCAAGCTCCCTCGACAACCTATCAATTTCTCCGTCCATATCCTTCGGTGCGGTAAAGAGCAGCTCATAATCATCACCGCCATTCCATATAAGATTCTTATACGCCGGGAAACTTTCTAAAAGCTTACCAACCTCATCGGAAAGCGGAATTAATTCAGCTTCAATTTCCGCACCAAAACCGCTCAAAGCACAAATATGGCGTAAATCTCCCGCCAATCCATCCGAAATATCCATAGTAGCTGTCGCTATTCCATATAGTTTCCGCCCGAGCCCAAGCCGTGGGCGGGGCATATAGTAACGATCAATAATAACAGATGTTTTTATTGACGAGAATTCACCCTGAATGGATTTCAAGCCAAATGCGGCGTCCCCTAATGTGCCCGACACATATATATTGTCCCCAAGTTTCGCGCCGCGCCGCCTTAAGGCTTGCCCCCTGTTCACAATGCCGATCGCCGTCAATGAGATCATCAGCGGGCCAGATGTTGATACGGTATCACCGCCATATAAAGACCAGCCAAATTCATCTTGATCCCGTTTCAGACCTCTGGAAAATTTGGCCATAAAACCGTCAATATTTTCCATATCATTTGGAAAAGCAAGTGCCAGAAGATAGCCCAGAGGTTCTGCGCCCATCGCGGCTAAATCCGAAAGATTGACCCGCATGGCTTTACGGGCAATAAGATCCGGTGGGTCATCGGCAAAAAAATGAACATCCGCGATAAGCGCATCTTTGGTAAAAACCAGATCTTTACCCTCGGGCGGGGTCAGGACAGCGGCATCATCGGTGAGGCCAAAAGCGCCCACGCCTGACAAGGGAGCTAAATATCGGGATATGAGATCAAATTCACCTGAACCCATGTTCGTGCTCCCAAAGAATTAGAGTTATATTCGGATCGTCTTGGCAAGTTTATCCAACACACCATTGATGAAACCGGGCTTGCTGTCATCAAAAAACGCCTTGGCCACATCAATATACTCATTAATGACAACAGAAGTTGGCACGTCAGGCCGGGCCATTAGTTCATAGGTTCCTGCCCGCAAAATCGCGCGGGCAACCGGCTCAATGCGGGCCAACGTCCAGTCTTCTGACAATGATCCGGCCACATGCACGTCAATTTCAGCCATTCTTTCTTCAACACCTTTGACAAGATCATTAAAAAAAACAGTATCTGCCTGTGCATAATGATCGCCTTCGATAACCTCGCCCAAGCGAAAATCAATGAATTCAGCGATGACCTGCCCTGCTGATTGGCCGCCAATATCCATCTGGTATAGCGCCTGCGCTGCGCCCAGCCTTGACGCACTTCTGGCACCGCCTTGTTTAGATGTCGGCTTGTTGGCATTTTTACTCATCACTCAATCAGTCCAAATTTTTGTTTCAATTCAATCATTCTGAGAGCAACTTCTGCAACAAAGCCGCCTTTATTGCCTTTGTCCACTGATGCCCGAACCCAAGCCTGATCACGATTCTCAACGGTCAATACACCGTAACCTATGGCAAGTCTATCTTTGATTGCAAGTTCTTGCAATCCCCGCGCCGTTTCCCCGCAGACATAATCATAATGGGATGTTTCCCCGCGAATAACGCAGCCCAAGGCCACATAACCATCATAACTTGTCCGCGCGGATATGACATCAGAAGTGGCATCTGCGGCAAAGCGAATGGCCGCCGGAATTTCAAATGCGCCCGGCACACTAATCCGGTCATAGGTCGCGCCGGCTTTTTCCAGAACGTCAACAGCCCCTTTGATCAATTCGTTGGTTATGTCTTCGTAATAGGGCGATTCGACGATTAGCAGATGTAATGGTTTGGACATATTATTCTCTATTGTTATTTTACGGCGATTATTTACGTATCAGACCCACATCAATAGATTGATTAAATTTACGTTGCTCTACAATATTAAGGCCATATCCTTCAATGCCAACAACATGTTGTTCCGTATTGGACAGAAGGATCAAGTCTTTAATCCCCAAGTCCACCAATATCTGCGCGCCAATACCATAATTTCTCAGGAAGGTTTCCGAGGATATGTTTTTCTTGCCAGTTTTACGGGCGATCTGGTCTGAAATAATGGTGCTGGAAGATTCTCGCAGATAAACCACAACACCGCACCCCTCTTCACCGATTTCCGCCATGGCCCGGTTTAACTGACTTCTTCGCGTCCCCTTAATGCTCAATAGATCATCAAACATATTGAACGGATGCATACGAACCAATACCGGCGAATCTTTTGTGGGGTTGCCTTTTACGAGGGCAAAATGCTGGGTATGGTCATCTTTGACTTCATAAACCCGCAGCTTGAACTCGCCGCCATATTCTGAATCTATGACGGTTTCCTCTATACAGCCCACAAGGTTATCAACTTTCCGGCGATAGGCAATCAAGTCGGCAATTGTCGCGATCTTCAGATTATGTTTTTTAGCAAACACAACAAGATCAGGCAGGCGGGCCATGGTGCCATCATCATTCATGATTTCGCAAATAACGCCGGCAGGGTTAAGGCCTGCGAGACGGGCCATATCAACAGCCGCTTCTGTATGGCCGGCCCTGACCAGAACGCCGCCGTCACGCGCGATAATCGGGAAAACATGCCCCGGCGAGACAATATCATCGGCGCCCAGATCAGCATTTATGGCTACGGCAATTGTATGGGCCCTGTCTGCCGCTGAAATACCTGTTGTAATGCCTTCTTTGGCTTCAATGGAAACGGTGAATGCCGTATTATTTCTTGCCCTGTTATTGACACTCATCGGCGGAAGACCAAGTATTTCTGCCCTTTTTCTATCCACAGTCAAACAGATCAGGCCACGGCCATATTTTGCCATGAAATTAACCGCATCCGGCGTGGCCATTTGGGCGGGAATAATCAGGTCACCCTCATTTTCACGATCTTCATCATCAACCAGAATAAACATCCGGCCATTTTTAGCATCTTCTAAAACATCTTCAATGGGGGATAAGGAACTTTGCGGCATATTAAAAAAACTCTTATTGGTTAAATTCACTCATTCATTGGTTCATTCATTGGTTCATTCATTCTGGCGACATATCGCGCCAAAACGTCTATTTCCAGATTAACTTTATCGCCTATTTTCATCTCGGAAAATGTTGTTTTTTCTAGTGTATGGGGAATTATATTGATACCGAAAAAAGTTGTTTTACCTTTTTCATCAATAACTTCATTAACAGTTAAAGAAACACCATTGATGGTTACTGATCCCTTTTCAGCGATATATTTTGTCAAATTGGCGGGCACAGAAAAACAAAATCTTTTGCTTTCACCTTCGGGCGTGATTGATAAAACCTCTCCCACGCCGTCCACATGACCTGTGACAATATGTCCGCCAAGCTCATCGCCGACTTTCAAGGCTCTTTCAAGATTGACGCGCAAATCTTCTGTCCAGCCCCCAAGATTGCTACAGGAAAGGGTTTCGGCAGACACATCAACCGCAAACCAGTCGTCCCCCTTGTCAACAACCGTCAGGCACACCCCTGAGCAAGCAATAGAGGCCCCAATATCAATTGTTTTGGTGTCAAATGATGTATTTAACATGACGCGCATATCGCCGTCTCTGGAAATTTTCCTGATGGCCCCAACGTCGGTAATAATTCCGGTAAACATTTTAGATCATATACTCCTGCCAAATATCATTTCCGGTACGGCCCGTTCGGATCAAGGAAAAATTCGGCTTTTTCTGTAATTCAGTTAAGCCAATTGATGATAGCGCTGGCAGTCCATCGCCGCCAATAATAGCTGTTGACCGGAACCAATATAGTCGGTCTACCAGACTTGCCCGGATCAGGGAAGCATTAACTTGTGCGCCGCCTTCCGATAAAATTCTGGTGATGCCTTTTACCGCAAGTATCGTCATCATTTTTTCCAGATCAATTTGGCCTTCTTGATTCATATCACAACAAATGATTTGCACGGACTGAGCCTCAAGCCGTGCTTTCTTTTGATCATTACCCTGCCCGGTTATTATCCATGTAGGGATTTTTTTTGCTGTATTCACCACGATACAATCATCGGGCGTTCTTAAATGACTATCCAGAATAATTCTGACGGGAGAGCGGTTTTCAAGGCCCGCGAGCCGGCAATCCAGTGACGGGTTATCCGCTAAAACCGTCCCGACACCAACGAGAATGGCGTCATGACTTGCTCTGAGCAAATGCCCCCTCCTGCGGGATTGTGGCCCCGTAATCCATTTACTATGACCCGAAGATGTGGCAATCATGCCGTCCAAAGAGGTTGCCACCTTCAGGGTAACAAAAGGCCTGTTCGCCGTAATCCGTTTGAAAAATCCCTGATTTATGGCTTTTGCTTCTGTTTGACAGACCCCCAAATCAACCTGAACAGCCGCTTTTTTCAAAATTTCCATACCTTTGCCCGAGGTACGCTCATCCGGGTCTATTGTGGCCACAACCACTCTTGATATTTCAGCCTTCACCAATCTTTCGGCGCAGGACGGGGTTTCCCCGTGATGCGCGCAGGGCTCCAGGGTGACATAAGCCGTTGCCCCTTTAGCCGCTCTTCCTGCCTGTTTCAAGGCCATTATCTCGCCGTGCGGTCGACCTCCAAAACCGGTATAGCCGCGTCCAATAATATGACCATTTTGATCAACAATGATGCATCCAACAGACGGATTGGGCCAAGTGGACCCGAGGCCTCTCTGGGCAAGTCCAAGGGCCATTTTCATATAATGACTGTCGGTTTTCTGTTTCAAGATTTAGCCTGACTTATTAACACTGGGCCTATTCATTTTGGTCGGGATCAGCAATCTGTTCGACAAATTTTTCGAAATCCTGAGCTTCCCTGAAATCCTTATAGACCGAAGCATATCTTACATAGGCCACGGTATCCATACTTTTAAGCCCTTCCATGATCAACTTGCCGATGTCTTCTGTTTGAACTTCTGATTCACCAAGACTTTCCAGTTGCCGTACAATCCCATTGATTAATAGCTCGATGCGATTTTCTTCAATGGGCCGCTTGCGAAGAGCAAGATTGACAGATCGCTCCAGTTTGACCCGCTCAAAAGGAACTTTCTTACCACTCTTTTTGGCAACGACTAATTCACGCAGCTGCACCCTCTCAAATGTTGTAAAACGTGCGCCGCAGCTATTACAGGATCGCCGCCGGCGAATGGCCGAATTATCCTCGGTCGGACGGCTGTCTTTTACCTGAGTATCGTCATTTCCGCAAAATGGACACCGCATAAATTAATTCCTTATAACTCTGGATAAATCTGGATAAATCTGGCCTTAAAACATTCAGTAAATTGGAAAATCTTTACAAAGGGCAATAACCCTTTCCCGTACAGATGCTTCTGCGGCGCTGTTATCCTCGGGATTAGCGCGTAGGCCTTCTAAAATTTCAATAATGAATTCCCCAATCATTTCAAATTCTTTTGTGTTAAAACCACGCGTAGTTCCCGCCGGCGAGCCAAGACGAACACCTGATGTCACCATGGGTTTTTCAGGGTCAAAGGGAATACCGTTCTTGTTGCAGGTTATATTGGCCCGGCCCAGCGAATTATCCGCGTCACGGCCCGTCAAACCCAAAGGCCGCAAATCCACAAGCATCAAATGCGTGTCCGTCCCACCAGATACGATGTCACAGCCGCCTTCCTTAAGCCGCGCAGCCAAAGCGCGCGCATTTTCAACAACTCTTTTCGCATAGTCTTTAAACTCTGGCCTTAGCGCCTCTCCAAAAGCAACGGCCTTTGCCGCGATCACATGCATTAATGGCCCGCCTTGCAAGCCGGGAAATACCGCAGAATTAAATTTCTTTGCCAAATCAGGATCATTGGTCAAAATCATACCGCCGCGCGGGCCGCGCAATGTCTTGTGGGTCGTCGTGGTCACAACATGGGCATGCTCCAGCGGGTTTGGATGAACGCCGCCGGCGACCAGACCCGCAAAATGAGCCATATCAACCCAAAGGTAAGCCTCAACCTCATCGGCAATTTCTCTGAAACGTTTAAAGTCAATGAAGCGTGGATAGGCTGACCCCCCGGCAATGATAATCTTTGGTTTATGTTCTTTTGCAAGGCGTTCCACCTCATCAAAATCAATCATGTCATCCTTCTGGCTCACCCCATATTGAACCGCATTAAACCATTTTCCCGACTGGGCGGGCGGCGCACCATGAGTTAAATGACCGCCAGCCGCTAAGGACATGCCAAGAATAGTATCCCCCGGCTGCAACAAGGCCAGATTAACCGCGCCGTTTGCCTGTGCGCCTGAATGGGGCTGAACATTGACATAACCGGCATTGAAAAGTTTTTTTGCCCGGTCAATAGCCAGCCTCTCTGCTATATCAACATATTCACATCCCCCGTAATAACGCCGCCCCGGATATCCTTCGGCATATTTATTGGTCATGACACTGCCTTGCGCTTCCATAACGGCGCGGCTGACGATATTTTCTGAGGCAATAAGCTCGATATGTTCCTGTTGGCGGCCTAATTCCAGAGCAATGGATTCAAACAGCTCCGGATCACTTGCTTTCAGGGTTGTGTTAAAAAAATCAGTCATATCAGTGGAAGTTGTCATATTGTATAAATCCTAAATCAATATATTTCTTAAAAAATCACGACATCTTATCAATTCGCCGTTGATGTCGCCCACCCTCGAATTCCGTATTCAAAAAAGCTTTCAGGCAATCCTTTGCCACATCCGTGCCGATAAGCCGTCCGCCAAAAACGATGACATTGGCATCATTATGCTGACGGCTCAATTCTGCACTTAATCTATCATGAATCAATGCTGCCCTGATATGGGCATGACGGTTGGCGGCAATACTGATGCCAATGCCTGAACCGCAGACAAGAATCCCTCTTGAAGCCTTATTTTCTTTAATGGCATCCGCAAGGGCGTAGGCATAATCCGGGTAATCCACCGACTTAAGGTCATAACAGCCTAAATCCAGAACCTCATAGCCTTGGTTCAACAGAAAGTCCTTGAGGATAACCTTTAAATCATAGCCACCGTGATCAGCCGCTAACACAATATTTTCTTTAGACATATATCGTACCTTATCCGCATATTAGCTCAGGTTTCGGGGCAGATTCTGGATCAATTTTGACCATATAAGTTTTACATATCATAAGGTCGCCGCTTTTCCAACCATATGTATGAGCATATGTATGAGAAAAGTAAAATAAATACACAAGAAGATGTTTGTTCGGGAAAATTATTTAGAATTTTCTTTAGCGAGAATATATTTCAATTTGTTAACAGCAACCTGTGACAAATGGCTGCGTGTGGCCGATGCGGGGCCAACGATGGACACTTCACGACCCGTCACAGGATCAACGGCTGAAACTTTCACAGATGTTCCTATTTGAATGAATTCGACAAAAAATTTGCCTTCATCATTGTTCATTTATATATCCTTGATGTAAGAAATATTGACTCAAGCTGCCTTGGCAAATTTATTAATATCCAAACGCGCCCAGACAACCTTCAAAGAATTGACCAGATGGTCTATCATTTCATCTGTATGGAGGGGGCTTGGCGTGAAACGCAGCCTTTCTGTGCCGCGCGGTACCGTTGGATAATTAATGGGCTGAACATAAATTTTAAATTCATTCAGCAGAATATCCGACGCTTGCTTGCAGATAACAGGGTCACCGACCAAAACAGGAACAATATGGCTAACGGATGGCATAACAGACAGCCCGGCACATCTTAGTTTTTCTTTCAGGGAAGAGGCTCGTTCCTGATGAACATGGCGCTCCACCTGGCTTTCCTTTAAATGACGTACGCTTGCAAGGGCACCGGCCACAATAACAGGCGATAGTGATGTCGTAAAAATAAAGCCCGGCGCATAGCTGCGAATCGCGTCCACGATAACTGAGCTTGAGGTGATATATCCCCCCATCAGGCCATAAGCTTTCCCTAATGTCCCCTCAATAACGCTAAGGCGATCCCTTAGGCCTTCTTGTTCAGAGATTCCGCCGCCCCGCGCGCCATACATACCAACCGCATGCACTTCATCAAGATATGTCAGAGCATTATATTTATCGGCAAGATCGCAGAATTCCTTTATTGGCGCAAAGTCACCATCCATGGAATAAACTGATTCAAACGCAATAAGTTTGGGAAGATTTGGATCAGTGGCCTTCAGCAAGCTTTCCAGATGCTCAACGTCATTATGGCGGAAAACATGTTTTTTGCACCCGCTATGACGGATGCCCTCGATCATGGAGGCATGATTGAGTTCATCGGAAAAAATAACGCAGCCCGGCATCAATTTAGCCATCGTGCTCAGGGTTGCGTCATTTGAAATATAACCAGAAGTAAAAAGAAGCCCGGCTTCCTTGTTATGAAGATCCGCCAATTCCTGTTCTAACAACACATGCAGATGATTGGTGCCGCTGATATTTCTTGTTCCGCCGGCACCGGCACCGGAAAGATTTAATGACTGCTGCATGGCGTCAATGACTTTAGGATGTTGTCCCATCCCTAAATAATCATTACTGCACCAGACGGTGATGTCTTTCACACCTTCGTCTGTATGCCAAACAGCATTTGGGAAATTTCCTCTTTGCCGCACGATATCTGTAAATACACGATACCGGCCTTCTTCTTTTACAGTATTCAAAGAATCAGAGAATATCTGATTATAATCCATTGCATGGTCCATCTAAAAAAATCATAACTTGTATTGCTTAACACGCCTGACTCAAAATTCAACAACTTTGAAGTCTGAAAGATGGCTTTATCATATAAATATAACAAAACACAATATTAAACAACGAAACGATGTTGTTACAATATCTATCAGATGATATTCTGTCAAACTACGGATGCAATATACTAAACTATATTACGAATTTACTTGATGCATATCAAAGGCGTATATATTCACCTAGAACGATTGGAACCGTAGCTGATCTGACCAAAAGCTTTCTAATTTGCGCAATGAATTACGTAGTTCAGAAACATCCGCATCCTCAAATACTTTCTTCTCTTTTACAACGTCAAGATTCTCGTCAAAAAGATTGCCGACTAAATCGCAGACTTCTTTCCCTTTTGTGCTTAGCCATATTCGCAAAGCCCGCCTGTCATGTTCTGCCCGTTCCTGATTGATGTAACCGGATTCTACCAGCTTTTTTAGATTATATGAAACATTTGAACCCAAATAATATCCCCGATTGCGAAGATCCCCAGCCGTCATTTCATGGTCGCCAATATTATACAGCAACAAGGCCTGAACGCTATTCACATCATTCATGCCCACGCTGTCCAGACGATTTTTGACAATATCAAGCATTCTCCTATGGAGTCTTTCAATTAAACGAAGACATTCCAAAAAATTCAATTTTGATCTTGCTTCTGGGGTCTCATGTCCCCCAATCAAACTGCTGCTATGACCTAACGATGACATTCTAATTATCCCTGTAATTTTGTAATTCATTATGTTTCGGAATAATTATAGTATAATAACTACTAATAAGACCTTAACTAACCCAAAAACTTTTAACGTTATCCACCTTAACTTTGTGAAGATAAGAAAGCCAATATTAGGGAATCAATCTATGAGCAACATGCCGGCATCCTATTGCTACCCCTATCATCGCCCGAGAAGAAATCGCAAAAGTGATTGGTCCAGAAGGCTGGTTCGTGAAAACACACTATCTACAAGTGACCTGATTTGGCCGGTTTTTGTTCAGGAAGGCACCAATGAGGCAACGGAAATAACATCTATGCCGGGCGTCATGCGCCATTCAATAGATTTGCTCATACCCGAAATTAAAAAGGCGGCAGAACTGGGAATTCCGGCTGTTGCCTTATTCCCTCAAACGCCGCAAGAGCTCAAAACAGATGATGGCAAAGAAGCTATTAATCCGAATAACCTTATTTGCCGTACCATTAAAGCCGTTAAGGACGCGATTCCCGAGATTGGCATCATTTGTGATGTGGCGCTTGACCCCTATACCAGCCACGGGCAAGACGGCATTATCATTGACGGTTACGTCGCCAACGATGAAACAATAGATATATTGACCCAGCAAGCTCTTATTCAAACAGAGGCTGGCTGTGACATCCTTGCCCCATCTGATATGATGGATGGGCGTATTGGCGCGATCCGGGAAGCATTGGAAGAGAATAACCATGTTAATACCCAAATCATGGCTTATGCGGCGAAATATGCCTCAGCTTTTTATGGTCCCTTCCGAGATGCTGTTGGTTCCGCAGGAAATATCAAATCAGGCAGCAAGCAGAGCTACCAGATGGATCCGGCCAACAGCGACGAAGCTTTAAGGGAAGTTGCCATGGATATTGATGAAGGGGCAGATATGCTTATCATAAAACCCGGAATGCCCTATCTTGATATAATCCAGCGCGTGACGCGCGAATATAATTTCCCCACATATGCATATCAGGTGAGCGGGGAATATGCCATGCTCCATGCGGCCGCCCAGAATGGCTGGCTTGACCTCGATCAGGTGATGATGGAAAGTCTGATGGCCTTCAAGAGAGCTGGCGCATCTGGTATTTTAACATATTTTGCCCCAAAAGCTGCAGAAATTCTAAAGACTTAGATCTCGCAAATAACTCATTCCCCACCCCATAACACAAGACTGAAGGGAAAAACAGGAGGAGCGGCAGCGACTTAGCGACCAAGTGGGAGCGCAGCCCCTAGCGGCGCTTGAGCCTAATTCAAGAAACAGGAGCTCCGCGACTTAGCGACCAAGTGGGAGCGCAGCCTTTAGCGGCGCTTGAGCGTAATCCAAAAAACAGGAGCCCCGCGACTTAGCGACCAAGTGGGAGCGCAGACTTTAGCGGCGCCTGAGCGTAATTCAAAGAAAATAAATACCTCGTCGCGGCGAGGATGTTTATTATCAGGTCAATAAATCATTTGGTAATTCATTTATGACTTCATCAAGTTCATAAAAAGTTGGCTGCAAATGTCCCGGGATACTTTTCCGGCCAATTTCGACGGAAATTTGCGGCGCATTCCCATGTAAATGCGAGATGATTACATCCTTTACCACATTAAAAAAGTGGCTCTCTTCATCAATGACCTGCTGCAGCCTGACCGCCCATGGGGCCGCAATAGTATAAGAGATCAGAATACCCAGAAAGGTTCCCACAAGTGCCCCGCCAATCATGGCACCAAGCACTTCAACAGGTTGGTCAATACTGCCCATGGTTTTAATAATGCCCAGAACCGCAGCAACAATACCAAGAGCCGGAAATGCCTCGCCAACATACGCTAAAGCATGGGCGCCTTCACTTTCTTCGTGATGATGTTTTTCAAGGTCTTTGATCAAGACGTCTTCTACCTGATAAGGGTCATCAAAATTCATTGTCGTCATGCGCAAATAATCGCAAATAAAATCCGTCACATGATGATCAGCGCTTACCCGTTCAAAATTATTGAAAATTTTGCTCTCATGAGTGTCTTCAATATGAGCTTCCAAAGCAATCACGCCTTTGGTCTTGATGAGCTTTGTCAGTAAAAACATCAAAGACAATAAATCAAGATAGTCTTGCGGTTTCCATTTGGGGCCTTTAATGGCATGACCAAGTCCCTTCATACCTTTTTTAGCAATCCCGCCGCCATTGGCAACCATATATGACCCGGCAGCAGCGCCGCCAATCATCATTGCTTCCAAAGGCAAAGCCTTCAATACAGGTGCCATTTTACC